>NZ_CP119781.1 GCF_029338195.1 Haloarcula litorea | reverse complement strand
GGACAGATGATTACTTTGGTGTGATTAATATCGGTGGGGACCGGGTGTTCCTCGACCGAGTCGAAGGTGAGTACGAGCACATCACCGTTGAATCAGACCAGTTCAAGAAATCGCTCTTCCGTTCCATCAACAAGCGCGACTCACCGATTAACGTGCTTATGGGGTCGCGAAAGTTCATCGAGGGATGGGACTCTTGGCGTGTTTCCACGATGGGCCTAATGAACTTCGGGCGGGGAGAAGGGTCTCAAGTCATCCAGCTCTTCGGGAGAGGAGTCCGACTTCTGGGAAAAGACCGAACGCTCAAACGGTCTTCAGAACTTGAAGTAGACCCGCCATCGAACCTTCCGCTTCTGGAGACGCTGAACGTCTTCGGCGTTCGTGCCGATTACATGGCGCAGTTCCGGGACTACCTCTCCGATGAGGGGATCGACACCGAGCCGCGTGAAGTCGTAGAGATCGAGACTCAAACCCAGGACCATTTCCAGAACCAGGGATTGTTAGTTGTACGACCAGAGGTTGATTCTGAGTACGTCGACGAGGTCAACCCAGCTTGAAGCTACAGGCGATATCACGCCCGAGATAGACATTATGCCCCAAGTTGGGGTACTGTCGTCCCGTGATGAATCCGCGAACGAGGTTGATGAGAAAGAGCCTCAGACAATCCCAGAAGAGTATCTCGACTTATTGGACTGGCACGAGATCTACCGAAAGGTCTGGCAGTTCCGCAAAGAGAAGGGATACCGGAATCTGGTCTGTGAGAAGAGAATACTGCAAAAGATCCTCTCCAACGAGTATTATACGCTGTACTGCCCGGAGTCAATGCTCGAGGTTGAGCACGTCGACGACCTTGAGCAGATACAGCAGATTGCCGTGATGATTCTCCGGAAATACATCAAGGAGTTCTATTCTGGACGACAGAGCAATTGGGAACAGAGCCAGCTGTCCTACGTCCCGATGGACGATGAGCTAACTCGCGAACAGGGGAATTTCTTCGATAGGTACACGCTGTCAGTCAAAACGAGCGCCGAGGACTTCCTGAGCGAACTGCAGGAAGCAGTCGAGGACGACTCGTTGTACACAAATGCTGACGGGAAACCGAATCGAGTTCATTTCGACCGCCACCTGTATCTCCCGCTTATCGCTGAGGAGACAAGTATTGACGAAGAGGACATCGACTATTCGCCACCACCGCTGAACAAAGGCGAGAAACGGCTCGTGACAAATCTAAAAAGCTATTTCCAATCCCCCGACGGCCAGAATATCCTCGATTCATGGGAGGTATATCTTCTCAGAAATCAATCACGGGGGAAAGGCGTCGGGTTGCTCAGCGATGGGAATCGGTTCTTCCCGGACTTCATTATGTGGCTTCAGAACGGAGACACTCAGCACATTGTTTTCCTGGAACCGCACGGTATGGTTCGAGAAGGAGAGCCAGTGGAAGACCACCGCGTTAAATTCTATGACGGAATCGATTCGTACGAGAGTGAACTAGCAGAGCGGACGGGCAAGGACCACGTCTCCCTACATTCCTACGTCATCTCCCAGACGAATTTGAACGACCTTCGAGACTTGTCGCGGGTGGACACTCGCGAAGAGTTCCACGAGGCAGGACTCTACTTCCCAAACGAGGTTAGCCAGATCGTAGAAGACGTGCTCGAAAGTGCGTCTGCAGAATCGCAGGAAACGACCGCCGAATAACGAGAACGGAGTTTATCCGTTCAAGGACATTCCCCAACCTGCTTCTGAGCCGTATTCGGTGTCGGACGTAGTGCGTATCTATCTCGGTCCTGATGATCCAGATAGCCGATACCATGGAATGATTTGCGAGATCACGGAAGTTGCGATTGATGACTTAGATTCTCAAACTGGTCGGTCGTTAGATGCGTATACGTATACTGTCCAATCTCTGGAAACAGAGGAGGAACTTCCAATTTCATTCCGTCACCGCGACTTAGTCCCAGCAGAGTGAATTAGCAGAAAAGAGTTCAAAATCTGAGAGATAGTGGTTAAGAACAGGACTGGACTTTTTCTTGGTGACTACCACAACTGAAAACGGTCTCTGGAGTAGAGTTCTATATTAGAACGGGAGGTTCTCGACGAAGTCGTTCACTGATTGTAGAAATCGATCCTGTCGCCTCTCTGCCTTCCTGAGGGTCTCTTCTTGCAACTGATCAAGCTCCCAGAGCATATAGTCGAGCTCTCCATCAGCGACATAGCCAACGATCTCCTCCACATCGTTCTGAACCCATTGCCGTGTTTCCTCTTTATCCAAATCCGTCTCAACCGTCTGAGCGTCAGAGACGACTATGGTTGTGACCTCCCCCACGGTACGGTCTATGGCCAGGCCGGACCCTTCAGCGAAGGCAACTCTGATTCCCCAGTGGATCTGACTTAGCACCCAAGCATACGCCCTCCAGCCGATGGACCGTCCAACGACGTTGATTAGCTGCTGATTCACCCAGCCGGTGGCACCGAATGCAACCCGATACGATGCTCCAACGCCGGTGACGAGAAGAACAACCTCGACCACGGCCAAAGCCACACACTTGAAAAATTTCACGTAGGCGCTTTCAGCGACCTGTTCATCACGCTCGAGTGATTTGTGAATCGAGCAGCCAGAGTCAAGGACACCTTTGATGCTCCCGATCAAGGGGATGTATTTCGTAATGTTCCGGGCGTCTTCAGCGAAGCTTTCCAGCCTACCGGCCACTGAATCGGCGAAAACATCGAGTTCGCTGACGAAGTATACGATATCTTGGAGATATTCAAGAATCCAATTGTACGCCTCTGGGTTCTGTTTGAGATTCGATAAGCTGATTTGCTCTAACTGACTTAGAAATCCAGCATCGGCGGAGTGTTCCTCGTCTTCCTGGTCAGCTAGCTTCCCATATGCATAGCAAACGAAATTGACGGCCTCCCCGACCTCGTCCTCAAGATCTTTCCTCCCCCAATCGTCGTCGAAGAAGTCTACAACAGCAAGCCCAAATTCATCGATAAACCCGTGAGAGGAGCTCGCAGCAGAGATCGTAGGGAAACGAACGGTTGCAGCAGAAATTGATGCAGCTGATTTGAGGTACGTCCTTCGATCCATTTGTTGATAATTAGCTTTGTTTCCTGAGTCAAGGCCGACTATACAGCAGCACCAAAGAACAGGTCAGCGAATGAAATTCGCTAACCACGCGACTACTCCGAGATAAGCGGACAGCCCACTCAGAACAACGAATACTACAATAAGAGCAATCACTAGACGCCAGTTATCTGGTTGCAGGTTCCTCGATCGGCTCCGTCGACGCATGCTATATCAATAACTGGCCGAGGATTCGTTTGAGATCAGAGTTCTCGGTATATCCTCCTTCTTCAAGTTCGGTATCAGTCAGGATCCGCTCTTCAGGCGTCGAACCAGATCCGCCCCCACCCCAACGTGAGGATAGAGCCCGTCGAATGATTCCACCGGCGATGGTGAGGAATAGCTCAATAGCAACGACGAAGGCTGCAGTAGCGAGCGTGTACAGTACTGCTGCTTCAAGGTGTGTTGCACTCATATTCGCCATCGACGTTTTCTCGTAGATGAGCAGGAGCTCAACTCCTCCAAGAAAGGCAGCTACTAGGGTTAGAACGCTCCACGCGAATAACGTCATACGTTCCTGCATCGAACAGCGAATCGCTGCGCCGAGCGTTCCAAGCGCACCGACCACGAGCAGTGACGTAGTGATCGAATCAAATCCTCTCTCTGGGAGAAGTCGCCAGTATCCGATTGTCACGAATAGTACACCCACTACGAAGATCGCATGTCGTGGGGCAAGGCTGTAGTTCCATTTGAGCCAATCGGGAACTGCGAGCATACGTACTACATACAAGACATAGTTAATAAATTATTCGGATAGAAACATCCCAAAGGAGTAATTATTGAAACTAGCGTGAGTCAAGAGTGTCAAAGTTAACCAACAGAGTGAGCAATGCGACAATTTGTTGGTTAATCTGAATGGGTGGCAGAAGCCACGTTTTCCTAACTTCCGGAAAGCTGAGTTCGGATTAGAGCAGAATAAGCCGCGCAGAGAGGAAAATCGATACTGATGAGCTGTAGGAATATGCTTTCCTGAAACAACCCAAATACGCTTATATATCCTGCCACAGAAGGATTTCCTCAACCACAGATGATCCGCGATGCTCGTGTACTCCGGGCCGGGTTCGTTCCTCGGGAAGTTGAGCATCGCGACGCCGAAGTCAACCACCTCTCCAGCGTCCTCGAGCCAATCACGAACGGTGAACCCGCCGACACCGCTATTGTCACAGGACCCAGCGGCACTGGCAAGACCTGCATCTCGAAGTTCGTCACGGAACGGCTCCGCGAAGAGGTCCTCGACGTCGAGGCCATCTACGTCAACTGCTGGCGTAACTACACCCGATTTCGGACGCTCTACCAGATCCTCGACGACCTCGGCGCGACCATCGACATCCACCGGCAGTCGACGCCCCACGACGAACTCGTCGATCGCCTCCAGCAGCATGACGGCCCGCGAACCGTCGTCATCCTCGACGAGGTCGACCAGCTCGAAGACCCCAGCGTCATCTACGACCTCCACAGCCTCCCGCAGTTCGCGATCATCTGCATCGCGAACAAGGAGGAGGAGCTGTTCAGCCGCGTCGACGACCGCCTCGTGAGCCGGCTGCGCTCCAGCGAACACGTCCGGATGGACAAGTACCACGACGAGCAGTTGTTCGACATTCTGAGTGCGCGGGCGAAGTGGGGACTCGATGAGGACGTCATCACCGACGACCAACTCTATCGCATCGCCGACGCGGCCGCCGGCGACGCCCGCCTCGCAATCGGCATCCTTCGAACGGCCGCCGGCAAGGCAGATCGCGAGAACCACGAGCGCATCACCGACGACATTCTCCTGGACGCTGCCGAGGATGCTCGGGCCCAAATCAAGCAGAAGAGCCTCGACTCACTCACCCCCCATCAGCGAGTTGTCTACGACATCGTTCGCGAGCACGGCCCGGTCGGACCGAGCGAGATTCACGAGCGCTATTCCGAGGAGGTCGATGACCCACGGACGAAGCGGACTATCCGCACGTACCTCTCGAAGATGGAGCAATACAACCTCCTCGAGGCGGAGGGGACGAGTCGGGATCGAGAGTACTCGCTCGTCGATTCGGCGGCGGCGTCGCCGATGCAGTGACCGTGACCCCGTCAGCTATCAGGAACTGAACTCGCCGAGGGCCGATTGCTCGTGGTCCAGCGGCTCGATGACCTGGGGATCGTCGTTACCGGGGTTGTTGACTCGCGTCGAAATCTCGTAGGCGTCCAGATCGTCCTTCGGATACGGCTGGCACAGTTCCTTGCGGGTGTCCGGGTCTGCGGCGAGCCAGTCAGATTCCGCGTCCTTTGGGAGGACGACCGGCATCCGGTCGTGGATTGAGTTCATCAGGTCGTTCGGCTCCGTCGTGAGAATCGTGACGCACGAGATCGTCTCGTCGTTGCCCTCCCAGACGTCCCAGAGCCCGGCCATCGCGAACGCGGGGTCGTCCTCGCGAAAAATCCGGTAGGGCTGTTTCGACCCGCCGTTCGGCGATTTCCACTCGTAGAATCCTGACGAGGGGACGAGGCAGGGACGTGATTCCCACGCCCGCTCGAAGACGCGTTTCTCGTCGGCAGTCTCCGAGCGAGCGTTGATGATGCCCTCCTCGGGTTCATCCGCCCAGAACGGAATCAGCCCCCAGTGGTAGGCGTCGATGTCGTCTGGAGCCTCGTTCGTAATGATGAAGAGGTCCTCGCCAGGCGCGATGTTGTATCGGGGTGTGTACCCGCCGTCTGCGGCGACCTCGGCGTCGAAGCGAGCCTCGAGGTCAGCCTGGTCGATGAAGAGCGAGTTTCGGCCACACATACATCCGGGTCCGACCGGGAGAGTCTTCAACGTATCTGGAAAGTGAAGGGCTGGTTCTGTTGCTCCCTCGTTTGACGGTTGATTTGGGAATTATCAGTAAGTACAGCCAACTAATCGATGATCGAGTCAGACCAATCATGACTGCACTCACTACACTCAAACTGGACCGGAATTTGGTGGATTATCGAACCCCGAACTTGGAGCAGGACATTGAGGCTATCGAAAGCTGGCACGAGGATATCTGAACGCTGGTAGAGGAGTTTAGTAGAGCGCTGTCTGCAGTTCAATCTCGCTGAGTCCGGACATGGACTCGCCGACACCGTAGGCCAGCTGAAGGAACTTCTGGACATCAGTTCCTGGTTCGACCTCGTACGTCCGGACGGATTGGCGCATTGCCAGCCAGTTCTGCAGGTCCTCCGGTAGGAAGTGCTTCCTGTTGAACCTGCGCGGGGTCTCCGCCCATTTGACTTCCCGGTGGTGGGGGTAGCCGAACTCGTCCATGCAGTCGCTGTCCCAGTTCATCTCGTACTCGCCGGTGACTTTTCCAAGGCTGTACACCATGTTGCGGCCGACGTACAGCCAGATGGGAGTTCCAACCGGGACGTCGCGGAACCGCAGGATCTGTTCGGCGTAGTTCTGAGCCGTTCCCTCGTTTTTACCGGCCTCAACGTACGCCTCTGAAAGTTCGTCCTTAGTGATGTTCTCGATGACCTCGGTCTCTGGCTCGAGAATCCCGGCGTTGAAGGGGTCATCATCGATGAACGAGATCGCCGCCATGTCGTTGTCAGTCAGGTAGTTCGCGAACTCGTACCGTCGCTTGAACCCTTCCTCGTGCGAGTCTTTCCAGTGCCCCGAATTCACTTTGGCCAGTTGCATCGTATCACATTCCTTGATACTCCATTATTATTAATGTTCCCCTATAATTTTCCATCTTAGTCCATGTTTTGCCACAAGCTCGTGAATTCTAACGGTGGATCCGTGGGGGTGAGTCAGAGGGGTTAGGAGAGGCTCGAGTTCAGAAAAAGCAGACTAGAGTCCGACTAGTTGATCCGTCGGAGAAAGACCTCAACGGTCATCCCAAATAGGATTCCGGCACCATGGGCGACGATGTTCTTCAGACCGCCTGACGAGCTGGTGATCTCAGTGGGCAACGCTGCAGCGAAGGCGAACGTACTCACGAGCGCAGCGATAACTAATCCCGCTTAGACGACGATTCTTATACCCCCAATCGGAGAGCTGCTCGGGGTGGGACACATACTTTGTCCGGGTTCCTGCAAACACTGCTATCAGGGCTAGCACTCCAAATCCGAGGATAATGTATCGGGAGGTTAGAGCTCCAAGGCCCATGAACAGGTAGGCGAAGTAGAGTCCCACGGACAGCATTGCGACTTTTTCCTCCTGCTCTTGGGCAAATGTCTGGAGAATCGTCATCACCAGGAACCCGTCTACTGCACCGACAACACCTGAGAACCCGCGATCATTCTGGATTTGTAGACCGAGGACTTCGTGGAACGCCAGATAACTGCTGATACTAGCGGTAAGTGCGCCGAGAGTTAGCAGTATCAGGAATCCGGTCCAGAATCTCCGTCTCTGGTTCCTATGGATGTAGAGTGCCCAGCACGGGAGGACCAGAATTGTATAACCTACGATGTTCCCTATGAGGTGGCCGTCACCGGGTTTGTGTTCGTGGACCAGCGAGTTCGTCCAGAACGTGTGGAGCGCCGGATTCGTGTGATCAAGGACCAGATGATGCTGGAACGATATCGGGGTCAAATAGTAGATGACAGCAAGGATAAGCGGGATTGAGAGAAGAGTGAGGACCTCTCCCGCTTGCAGGGGAGTTACTCGGATTCGTCGATCCAGTTCCATCAATTGACATCGATGAAGTCTGTTATTAAGAGAGTTTTCCAGTATTTGCTTTGGTCGAATCGGCTGAACAGGTTACTCTGGGGGTTTTCCTTTCGGTTCAGTTCCTGAAGAGGCCGAACTTCGACCCGTTCCAGGTCTACATCGTTCTCTTCCAGGTTCTCGGTAAGTATGCAAACCCACGTACCGGCTGTTTCACTGCAGATGGAATGTGACCAAGAGAGTTTCTGCAGAGCCGAAAAGGCTCTGAATCGTGCGATCAGAGCTCGGTCGGGGACAGTAGCTCACAGAGAACAGCTGCTTGGTCAAGAAGTGCGTCGAAGAGCCGTTCAGTCGGCCGATATAGCGCGTGGTGTTCATCAACAGAGTATGGGGTTTTCTCATCATCTGTGTGTGAGAGAAATCCGCACTCGAGAAGCGGAGCAAGGGTAGTATCCAGCGCAGTTCCGGAACGGCCAGATTCAGCTTCAAGAGTGTGTCGAGGGAACTCTGAAAGGAATCGCGTACAGCAACTCAGGACGTGAGCACGTCGATCAGCGAATAGTTCGTTGAGCGCAGTACGATGGGTACGTGTCCAATACTCGTCGAGTTTGACGTATGTACGAACGATAGGGGAAAGCTCGTTCAAGGAACCATTAGCATGGACGATGCCAAGGTCGTTGAGCGCATGTTGGTCTTTGGTGTCCAGAGACTCGTCGAGGGGATGGAGAACAGTTTGAAGCGCCTCGTGGTACCGCGAAGTGAGGAATTCCCCAGCAACAACGTGGGCATTCACGATATTTCGAGTTGGGTGCATTGACTCGGGGTGATCGGGGTTTCGGTGGTCGACGTGGGTTCGTGGGTAGCTCATATAGCACCTCTTCCAACGTGGCGTTGAGCATTAACATACCGAGCAGTTAGCTCGAGAGTGTAGCTGTGGAGTGTTAACCAACATACTGCCGTCGATATGCGCCAGTGTTGGTTAACACGAAGAACGCACGATTCAGGAACTATTCTCGGAAACAGGATCCAAACGGAGACTACTCGGGACTGTACCGGGATTGGAGGGGATCACATCGAGTTTCCTGAAACGCGGAAGCGACACGCCGCGGCTTATCGGGAACGTAGACAACTAATCGAGTATGGGAGAACCCCCAACGTCGAACCGATTGGCGGTGGACCAGCCGACACGGGGCGCTGACCGCAATCGGTCCCTTGCTGACCAGGCCGATCCGACTACGGACGAGATGTTGTTGCCGTCACTCGGCGACGGCATCACGCTGCTCGACGTCGAGGGAGGCCGCAGCGTCCCGATCCTGCAGTCGCTCGTACTCGACCATCTCCTCCTGTACGACGGGCCCGCCTTCTGGGTCGACGCAAATGGTCACGCGACGACGACGACACTCGCTCAGATCGCGCCCAGTCAACGGTTGCTCAACCGAATCCACGTGGCACGCGGATTCACTGCCTACCAGCACTACGGCGCCGTCTGTGATCTCCCGACGGCAGTGAACAAGTCGATCCAGATGTCCACCACTGATGCCGGGACGGCCGGTCGAGGGGAACCGAGTCGTGACGAGGACACGTCGCCCCACACACCTGCCCTCATCGTCGCGCCGGCCGTCGACGTCCAGTACCGCGCCGACGATACCCTCGGCGAGACCCACGCGGGAACCCTTCAGGCTCGAACTCTCGCCCGGTTGGCGACCTACGCCGATGGGTACGACATCCCGGTGCTCGTTACGCGGACGCAGCGCGACGACTTCACGGCGCCGGTCGCGACGGCCGCCGACTACCACCTGGAGTGCGAGCAGACCCGGATGGGGCCACGAGTTGTCGGCGAGGACTTCAAGACGCTCGTCTATCCCGTCGACGACGGCGCGTACTACCAGACGACGTTCGCGTACTGGCGGCAACTGCTTGCGGCACGCGCCACGCAGGTCGGCGTGGAACCGACGACGCCAGCGCCGTCGACTCCGGAGGGCGTCGGAACGGGCGTCACCGCTGACGGTGAGACCGTGGCTACGACCGCGGATCCCTTGCTCGATGCGTGGACCGCGACCGGGACAGGAGGCCGATAGCGATGGGGCGCACGAACCCAACCTACCGTGATGCACTGCGGGCTATCGAAGAGCGCTGGGCAGAGTTCCGGCGGGCACTGCGGCGTCGCGACCAGCCGCGCTTCGATCGCCTATTCGAGTACGCCCGCGAGCACGCCGACGCGAGCGGGCTGTTGAACCATCAGAACCCGCTGCTGCCGGCGCTGCTCAGCATCGATCTCGAACAAGAGGCTCGACTCGACGACCACGAGGAACGCCTCAAGGAGCTCGAAACCGCGGTCGCAACGAGCGATGACCAGGAGGGGACTCCTCCCGACTCGAACCCGTGACGATGCCGTTCAGTATTGATTTTCTGGACGACGGCCGCGTCCTAGAGTGGGAGGCAACTGCCGACGGCGCCGTCGCGACCGAGCGCGATGATACGTAGGGAGCGGAGCCAACATCTTCAGGGGTGATCTGAGCGCCAATATGGCCTGGTGGCTCTATTGAAACACTCAAGGCCTGACAGGTATCGCGTGCTGAATATAGAGCGCGGATCTCGTACGCTATTCGATAGTGATGGTGATGGCTGCGATACATCTACTGGGCCTTGTTTAGACGCTCCTGCAGGCGTCGGTTAGTGGTTGTGGCGGTTGTACTGAATCGGTCTGTGACTGTCTCTCGATCCGATTTCAGTGGTCGGACCGGGGTTGTCGGGGATGACCGACACCGCATCTAAACAAGGCTCATCTACTGTGCTCAGGTAATAACCCTCCAAACTCGTGTAGATAGAACACGCCGCGTTGCAACACTACCGCAACCTGACGCAACTGTTGCACTAGCCCGTGTCCCACACATGGTTCTCGTTGGGTGTCTGGAAGCCGGATGAGCAGTCACGCGTCGACAGTTAGCCGTGGGTGACCACGTCGTCGTGGGTGTGGGTCGCCTCGTAGCCGGCCAGTCGACCGACGCCCGCGAGGACGCTGAAAAGCGCCTTCTGGACAGGGACTGGCGGGCTGGGTCTGTACGTGTGGCCGGGGTACTCGTCGACCACCACTGCGGTCTGGAGGGGTCCCGGCATCCCGTCGTCGTCGGTCTGCCCTGTCTGTGCTAGCGCGTAGAACGACTCGTAGACTGTCGGCGAGTCCAGCGGCGGGCGGTGTTCGTGGGCGACACGAATCGGGTCGTCTGTCGGGTTCCGCTGGGTGTGTGGCGTGCCCGGCGGGACGACGAGTTCGTCGCCCGGCGTCAGCGTATGCTGTGTGCCGTCCCGCTCGATGGCGTACTCGCCCGTGACCACCTCGAATCGCTCCTCCTGTTTCGGGTGTACGTGTCTGTCGGGGACGTCGAACAGCGTTGGATGGTGAGCGAGGTCATCATTTGCCGTATCCGTTCCCGGGTGGAGCGTGACCTCCATGCGGACGTACTTCTCGCCCGACTCGTCCATTCCGTGCTCGAACACCAGCGGTTCAGCATCGTTAACGCCTCCCTCACCGTCGTTCATGACCGGGTCCTTCCACTCTTGACCACTTAATAATACGTCACAACATAGTACTACCACCGACAGCACCGGGCAGTAGGGGTGTTCGGGGTGGACGGCCTCGAAGCCCAGATTGTCGGAAATACGGTGAGAGGCATAAGGTTTGAAGCCTGAAGCGCCGCATACCGGTCGTATGCCAACGAGTAGTATTGACGAATACTACGACCGGTACGTCGAGGGGTGGAACAACCACGACTCCGAGGGGGTCATTGATGCGTTTGCTGACGGGGGAACGGTTTCTGATCCAGCGACTGAAGGGACACTCTCCGGTGAGGAGATCAAAGAATGGGTGGAGGAAACGACTGAGGGATTTCCGGACGTACGTTTCGAAGTTGAGCGACGTGTCGCTGACCACGATAAGGGGTTGCTGTTCGTCGAGTGGACGATGTACGGGACTCATGATGGGCCGTTCGGTCCACTCCCGCCGACAGGCCAGTCTGTAGAGATGAACGGCGTTGATGTCATCGCGTTCTCCGACGATGGGATCACCTCTATCAACGGCTTTTTCGATATGACAGATTTCAAGGAGCAGCTCGGACTCACGTTCCCAGCGGTACTCGGTCAGCTACCGACGCTCGCTGTCGGAGCTATCAAGGCTACCCTCTAACACCTGGCGGCTCACCTCGTAGACGTACCAAACAAGCGTAATATCCGAATATACCTGAATTGAACGCACCCCGTGCTGACTACATCCTCTGTATTCAGCACGGCCTCAGTAAACTATCAGCGGCAGAGGGTTTCAATAGAGCCGGCCTGGTCTATTCACTGACTACGACTCGTCTGGACGTTCCACCGCTTCTAACCCCGCTTCGATCACCTCTCGATACGCCTCACTCAGACTGTCCATATCGGCAGCCTCCTTGTAGTCCTTCACGCGTCCAGCCAGCGTGTGGCTGATGTCGATGTTTGGTCTCATCGTCCAAAAGACCTTTAGTCGTAAAAGGGCAAGAAACTGTTGTCGTGAGGCGAACCAACACCTTCGCGGTCAGACCGCTTACTGACGACGACGAGCGGCTACTCCGCGAATTGTTGGACGCCTCCGCCAGTCTCTGGAACGAACTCAACTACGAACGTCGCCAACAGTTCTTTGATGGCAAGTCAGTGTGGGACACCGCCGACTACCGGAAACAGTACGTCGGTGTTCTCGGCTCTGCCACCGCTCAACAAGTAATCCGCAAGAATAAGTCGGCGTGGAAGTCGTTCTTCGCTGCCCGTGAAGACAGCGGGGATGCCGCTCCGCCCGGTTACTGGGGTAGCGAAGACGCTGGACGTGAGCTGCGAACGTTTATCCGGAACGACCAGTACACGCTTGAGTTCGGCGAGCGGAGTCGAGTCGAGATCCCCGTAGGGCAAGACTTGAAAGAGAAGTACGGACTCGGATACTACGAGCGACTCCGTCTGCAACTTGTTGGGAGCCCGAAGTGGGACGGCGAGAAAGGGCAGTTGGAAATACAGTACGACGAAGTGAGCGACACGTTCAGAGCCTTTCAGCCCGTCACAGTACCAGATTCGCAACGGGATTCACCACTAGCCGACGAATCGGCTGCTTTGGACGTGGGCGCAAACAACTTCGTCGCCTGTACGACGACGACCGGCAAACGGTTCCTCTACGAGGGTCGCGAGTTGTTCGCTGACTTCCGTGAGACGACCGAAGAGATCGCCCGTCTACAATCTAAACTCCGCGAGGGTCGGTACAGCAGTCAGCGGATTCGCCGACTGTACCGTAAGCGAACGCGTCGCCGTGACCACGCGCAGGAAGCACTCTGTCGTGACCTGATCGAACGGCTGTATGATGAGGGCGTAGCAACGGTGTATGTGGGCGACCTCACTGACGTGCTCTCGACACACTGGCACCCAGAAGTCAACGAGAAGACCCACCAGTTCTGGGCACACCGCTCGTTTGTCGACCGTCTCAAAGACACTGCCGAGGAGTACGGAATCTTTGTCGAAGAGCGGTCAGAGGCGTTCACGACGGCAACCTGTGTCGAGTGTGGCGAGCAGGTGGAGACAGAGCGGTATGGCGACGTGTTTCGGTGTTCGTGTGGACACGAGAGCCACGCTGATCTCGACGCCTCACGGACGTTTCTTGAACGGGAGACTGGCACTGAACTCGAGACAGGGTCGATGGCACGGCCCGTGCGCCTCACGTGGGACGACCACACTTGGTCGGAGTCACCATGCTCTCCCGAGAGGGCCAGTCCCAACGAGGAGCGCACAGACCGGAGTACCGGCGACGGGAAATTTGCCTCCGTGGGGACGGTATAGCCCACAGCCTCACCGGAGGAATCCCACGGTTCAGCCGTGGGAGGATGTCAATACACCCCACGCTTCTACGTCTTCCCTCACGCCCCAGAGGCCGACCTCGACCTTACGATCCTCCAGTCGGTGTACGACCAGCATCCGTCGTCGCCGTGACCGAGATGGTTGCGAGAGAGAACATCGTTCTCTGAAATCCGGAAGTGACACGCCATCGGTTATCCGGAATACCACCTATTTGTTCTACAGGAATGCCGTTCACAATCGACTTCCTGGACGACGGCCGCGTCCTGGAGTGGGAGGCGACCACCAACGGTGCCGTCGTAACAGAACGAGACAAGTATACCCTGCGTTTCTACGTCGCCGCTCGCGATTCCGAGACCGACATCGACCTCACGACGCTCCAATCGGTGTACGACCAGCACCCGGATGTCGTCGCGACCGAACTGGTGGCGCGACGCCCCGGCTTTCGACGAGACGAGGAGGCCGTTCTCGCAGTCGACGTTGCCCACATCGATCGCGTCACTCCACTCGCCCGGCAGGCGCGCCAGCTGTCGGCCTATCCAGTCGGGGATCTCGCCTGTTTCAACGTGGACTTTTCGCGAGAGTTCCGGTACTGTCTGGAGACCGGCGCCGATCCGACGCCGGCGAGCGAGCTGTCGACGCTCCGGCTCAGCGTTCCGGTGACCGAAACGAGCAACGACATCTATGGGGAACTGTCCGTCGCCGGCGACGCCGTCTCCGGCTCGCCGACGGATATCCTGACCGCCGTCCAGGGGGCGCTCGAAGCTCACAATCCGGATGTCCTGGTCATCTCAACGAGCGAGATCGTCCCGACCCTGTACGAGATGGCGACCGACGCCGGCGTCGACGACTTCTCGCTGAGTCGGTGGCCGGGCGTCGACTACCAGCAGCTCGCGAGCCGGTCGACGTATTCGAGCTACGGCCGCGTCGGTCACTCGCCGGCACGGTACAACGTGCCCGGCCGGGCGATCATCGACGAGTCGAACACGTTCTTCTACGGGGAAACGAACCTCGACGGCGTCCTCGACCTCGTGTCGCGCTCGAAAAAGCCCGTCCAGGAACTCGCGTGGGCGTCAATCGGGAACGTCCTTACGGCGATTCAGATCTGTGAGGCCCACGACCGCGGCGTCCTCGTCCCGTGGAACTCCTGGCGCCACGAGTTCTACAAGCCGATGGGGACGCTCCACGACGCCGACCGCGGCGGCTTCATCTTCGCGCCCGAGGTCGGCCTCCACGAGAACGTCCACGAACTCGACTTCTCCTCGTTGTATCCGAACATCATCTGTACCCGGAACGTCTCGCCGGACGTCATCCGGTGTGACTGCCACAGCGGCCGCGACGACGTCCCTGGCCTCGGGTACTCGATCTGCGACGACCGGGGCTACCTCGTCGACGTGCTACAGCCGATCATCGACGCTCGCGACGAGATCAAGGCGGCCATCCGTCGCGAGAAGGAACGGGACGACCCCGACGAGGACCGGCTGGCGGAACTCGAGGGACGGTCGGGAGCGCTGAAGTGGATCCTCGTCGCCTGCTTCGGCTATCAGGGGTTCAGCAACGCGAAGTTCGGCCGTATCGAGTGCCACGAGGCGATCAACGCGTTCGCTCGGGAGATTCTGCTGACGGCGAAACAGCGGCTGGAAACCGGGGGCTGGCGCGTCGTCCACGGCATCGTCGACTCCATCTGGGTGACGCCGAATCCCGACGTCGACGACGAGGACCGCGAGGACCTCCAGACCCTCGCAACGGAGATCACGGAACGCGTCGAGATTCGGCTCGAACACGAAGCCCACTACGACTGGGTGGCGTTCGTCCCGCAGCGCGAGAGCGACGCCGGCGCGTTGACGAAGTACTTCGGGAAGGTCGCCGGCGACGACGAGTTCAAACTGAGAGGGATCGAAGCGCGGCAGCGCTCAACGCCACCCTTCATCGAAAGAGTTCAGCGAGAGTGCCTCAATCGATTCGATGCGACTCGGTCACCGGACGCGGTGCTCGGACGTCTTCAGGATGCAATCGACCAGCTACACGCTGGTCAGGTCCCGATTGAGCAGCTCGTCGAACGGAATCGTGTATCCAAACCACTCGAAGGCTACACCCAAAACACGCAGAACGTGGCGGCGCTGAAGCGCGCTCGTGACCAGAACCTCGCCATCCATCCGGGACAGGACATCGAGTACGTCGTCGTTGACGATGGGAAGACCTCGCGAGAGCGGGTCGCATTGGCTCACGAGGAAGTCGAGATGTACGATCCGGACCACTACGAGACGGAACTCATCAGAGCTGTCGAGAGCGTTCTCTCACCATTAGACTGGACCCGGTCAGACATTCGTCGGGCGCTCTCGGAGACACGGGTGCCAGAGCTGACAACGTTCACGGAGTCGAAAAAGAATTAACCAACATAAAGGCGATTGGCCGGAGAACGTTGGTTAATCACCGAAAAGACGAGTCGTGAACCCCCACACCCCGTGTGCGATATGAAATCCGGAGAACGGTGGGAGGGGGTAATCACGGAGAGCTGCGTCGAAAGTACCGTATTAACCGATTTTACGGGATAGAGAAGACGAGAAGGCACAACTGACGAAGGACTATGTTTCAGGGAAACCTTTACATAGCCACTCTGTCAATCGGAACCGTAGTAGCCCTAAGGTCGGTCGAAACGAAACAGTATGTTTCGTGACAAGACCGTGTTCTTCGGCGAGTTATTCGGAACGTCTACTGGCCTGTTCCTCCGTTATCTCGGCTGATCGTGGCTTATCTCTCCGATATTGGGTGATCGCCAGCGCTACTCCGGCCACACCCCTTCGATAAATTCATCTCGCACACGGGGTGTGGGGGCGGGTTACCGTGAGTGTCCCGCCTCCCACCGACCTCGTCGATCTCATTCGACTCATAATTCCGTCCAGTGTTTCATCTCGCACACGGGGGGTAGGCCCATCGACGCTTGCTTTCTCTGACGAAACGGCGGTCGCTATCCTCGACGTGTACCTGATTTCACTTCGCACACGGAGGGTCTCTTCGAGCAATTGATTTCGCCCGCGGTTCATGGTCTTAACCGCACACCCTCTTTGAAACTGCCTCTATCGGCTGAATACAGCTGATTTAACCTCGCACACGGTACCCATATTTATTTATAGTCTCGACCTAATCCGCAAACATGGCTGACGGCGACGATCAACAATCCCTCTCACAATCTATCAAAGGCCGTCTTCAGGAGGGCGTTCAGAATTCTGTTTTTCAGGATAAGGGGTTGCTCGATCCCGACGCTGTCATCGACGAGGACCGGATTGTCGGTCGCGATGACCAGCTGGACGACATCATCACCTATCTTCGGCCGGCGTTGCAAGGAAACCGACCGCCCAATATGCTTCTCTACGGGCCGTCGGGCACTGGGAAATCGCTCATCATTAACGCAGTCTGTCAGCAGGTTCTTGAACTCGCGAACTCACAAGGGGACCGGTTCGGCGTCATCAAAATCAACTGCCAGACAATCAAATCGCACGACCGCGCTGTCTATCGCTTGGCGAAAAATGCAGCGCACGAAGCCGGCGTCGATGTCGGCATACCGCAGAGCGGTATCTCGACGGATCAGAAGCTGAATCGATTCTACGAAATTCTGAGCAACAATTTCGACTCGGTCATCATCATCCTCGACGAGGTCGATCTTCTAGTCGGTCGGCAGCGAGATCCGAACGATGAGCCGGCGTATTCGAAACTGCTCTACCAGCTGTCGCGAGCGTCACAGCTCGGTCGCATCGAGGGGCACGTTTCCGTCGCTGCGCTCACGAACGATCCCCGGTTTATGGAAGATCTGGACGGTCGGGCCGAGAGTTCATTCAATCCGCAGGATGTTGTCTTCCCCGACTACGACGCGAACCAGTTGCAGTCGATTCTCGAGCGACGTCGTGATGCATACCAAGACGATGTTCTAGAGGACGGCATCATTCCCCTCAGTGCCGCGTTCGCCGCCCAAGACCACGGTGATGCGCGCAAGGCAATTGATCTGTTCAGGAAAGCCGGTGAGATAGCGGACCGAGCCGGCGAAGACACGATTCGTGAAGAGCACGTTCGCGACGCCCAGGAAGAAGCCGAACGCGATCGGACGTTAACCCAGATGCAGGGGCTCTCGACGCAAAAGAAGCTCTCGCTGTACGCTACTGCAATCGTCCCAGTCCACTCCAAACGAAACCTGAACGCTGTTCCTAGCACGGTTGCATACCGCGTATATCAGTATCTCACCGATCTCCTCGATTCCGACGAGAAGTCACGAGACTCCTACCTACGATATATGAGTGAGGCCGAGACCTACAACTTCGTCACATCGGAGAAACGAGGACGAGGCTACGGAAGTGGTGTCCACAAGGAGTACACCTTTGTCGACGACCCAGAAGTAGTCGCTGAGACGCTTCAAGCCGATATTCGGCTCGAAGAAGTGGAACACGACGAAGATTTGATCCGGTCCGTTGTCAACGCGCAGATAGAGGATTTCTTCGAGGGTAACTAACTCGAAGAGTCCTCGACGCCGGCGTCGGATTCATTTCGCACACGGGGTGTGGCTCCGACGGAATAGTAGTCAATTTTACTAGAACTGTCTGACAAGGGTACGCAAGATTTCACTTCGCACACGGGGTGTCGTCCACCGCGATCTATCATTCGATTCATCTCTCACACGGGGCGTCCGTCGATGAGAGTCAATTCATCTTGCACACGGAGGGTGCCGACTCGATGCCTTCTGCCAATTCATCTCGCACACGGGGGGTAGTCCCTTCGAAACCTCGCCGGATACCCTCCTACTCGTCGGGATTGACTGGCCCCTTATACTTGGATTTGATTTTGTCTACTTCCCTCCACTGCCAGTAGTAGTACCGGTTATCATTGATCTCCTTGATCGTGATTGTCGCCTTCGTCGGGACGTCGTCCGGGAGATCATCGGGACGGTCCTCGATGTCGGCGTCGTCTGATTCTTCTTCGAGCCGAGTTTTCCGTTCCTTGTGCTCGGCGAGGGCTTCAGCGTACGTCGCAACGTCTCGGAGCTGCTCCGGGTCTGACTCGTTGAGCGTGTTGACGATCTCCGTCGGGAGGTTCGCCGGTGGGGTCGGGGGTTCGTAGGACATCGGCTACTCTCGTGTTAACCAACACGTCCCGGGAATCCATAGCTTTGTTGGTTAAGTCGGTGGAGAGGGTTCTCGCACCTGCTGGATGTAACACTACTCGAAACTTCTTTATATACAAGTTTCTTACTATGTTACACCGTGCTCCGGCGCATCGAACTCGAGGTCCTCGCCACAGTCGACCGCGGCGACACGATCTCCGACCTCGCGACGAAGCTCGACCACAGCGAGAGTTACCTCTCTCGCGCCGTCGGTGACCTCGTCGAGAAGGGGCTCGTCTACACGGAACGCGACGGGCGGCGAAAACGAGTCGTTCCGTCGGATGCTCGCGCCGTCGAACTCTACCGCGACCTCGTCCGCCAGCACTCCCATATCGACTTCCCCGAGCTGCTGACCGGGAAGACACTCGAAGTGCTGTACTACCTCGACCAGCCGCGAACCGTCTCCGAGATCGCCGACCGGAGCGACAACTACCGCAACACGGTCAACCGGGTCCTCAAGCGGTTTCGCGACCGTGGGCTCGTCGGGACGGCCGACGGCCACTACGAGTTCAACGCCGACTTCGACCGTCTCCACGAGTTCGCCCGTGAACTCGTACACCATCTACATCGCCAGCGCCTCGAAGCCGTTGCCCCGAAGGGCACGATTCTCTGGGAGGACTACGACGAATTCCTTGCCCAGGCCGAGACGGAGATCGACGCAGAGGGGTTCCACGAAACCGGCCTCGCTCGATTCGCGGCCTTCGACCTCCAGTTCCTGCTCACCGGCCACCGCTACTACGTCTACTCCGAGGAACTTGACGCAGTTTCGCCGGCGGAGCTGTGTTGTCACACGCTGCTGATCGACGACGGCAGCCGTCACCGCTCGTACTGTCTCCTCCTGCTCAGTCACGTCGACGTCGACGAGGCGGCCCTCCGAGAGCAGGCGGCGAAGTATGGCCTTGAAGCCGAAATCGACGCCTTGCTCCGCTACCTCGAGACGCACGGCGAGGTCGACGATGACCGGCTCCCGGAGTGGGACGAGTTTCAGAAACTGGCGGCTGACTACGAGGTGCCACTACCACAATGAGACCAACATTCGGACGCGAGTACATCGAGAACGAATTCCAGCGAATCGGGGATGGGTTATCTGAACCGCTCACGGTCTACCTGATCGGTGGTGGCGCGATGTCGCTGCGCGACCTCAAGGGGGCGACGAAAGACATCGACCTAGTCGTCCCGGATGGCGACGCGTACGGTCAGCTGTGGGCCGTCCTGATGGACCTCGGGTACGCGGAGGTCCAATCGCTGGACCCAGATTACCGGGCGCTGGGGGCGACGAGCTGCGTCGAGAACGACGATGGGTGTCGCCTCGACATCTTCAACCAGCAGGTCGCGAACAAGCTCGTGCTCACCGACAGCATGCAAGAGCGCAGCGAGCCGTTCCTCGACACGGATCGACTGACGGTCCGGCTAGTCAGCAACGAGGATATCTTCCTGTTCAAGGCGATCGCAGGCCGCGACGACGACATCGAGGACATGAATATGCTCGTGCAGGCCGGCCTCAATTACGACGTCGTCCGGGATGAACTCGAAGCCCAGATCGAACGCCTGGGTGACGATCAGTTCGCCACGTTCGCGAACGAGGCCCTGGTCGAACTCGAGGAGCGGTACGGAGTGACCACGCCGATCGAGGGCCGCGTCCAAGAGCTCACGAATAGGTACTACCGGGGGCTCGAAGTCCTCCAGGCACTCGATGAACCGATGACCGTCGACGAACTGGCCGCGGAACTGGAGCTGGATGACGAGGAGGTTCACGACCGGATCGCGTATCTCTCAACGTTCGACCGGGTCCGTCGGGATGGCGACACAGTCCGTCCCGTGGAGTAGGTTCCTCACAATATCGTCACTTAAATTGGCACCTGATGGCGGCTGTCGTCACAGATGATTCACGGGTTGCGTCAAACAGGTTTTATCCAGCAAGCCCGAACGGCTGGTATCATGCGGGAATTCGTCTTCACAGTCGAATACGAGAAGGGGGTTGACGGGGTGATGGATCTCTTCATCGACAACCCGGATCTGTATGCCCGGTCGATGGAGATCAGTGCGACCAACGAGGCGGTGTGGGGTATTGAGAAGATCGTCGGCCCCGCTGCTGTCCTCGACGAGTTCGACGACGCACTGGAACGCGTCGCAGATTCTCCGGGCACAACCGGAATGTGTGAGGCACCCGTGACCGAATACGAATACACGATCCTCTCGTCGAATGCGGAATCACGGAAGATTCACTGGCTTCGGCGGGAAGGTGATGGTTCACGGTCGATTCCCTTGGTCGCGGCGAAGCACATCGGCGAGGGGTTGATAATGCGCACGGAGCGACGTGGTGACCAATACCGGTGGCGGATGCTTATCGACGGGACAGTATCAGCAATTCACGAGGAAGTCCGAGCGAACCTGCGAGAGGGGCTGTCGCTGACTGTTGAACGACTCGGTACACCGCCATGCTTGGTCGACGACGGCCGCGTCCAGCAAACTCTCACGCCCGAACAGAAGTCTGCGCTTGAAGCTGCAATCGAACGTGGGTACTACGAAGAGCCACGGCAGCAATCGGTCGCGGAAATCGCTGAAGATGTCGGTGTGTCACGGTCGACGTTCCAGTACCGTCTCAACCGAGCGGAAGCGTGGCTGGCACAACAGTTCGCCGCCGATTCGCTCGACGTGGATCTCGACGTGGATCTCGACCCCGAGGACATCGAGTTCATCCAGTAAACTGCACGTCGAACTCTTCGACGGTTGGAATATGTCGAAGTAAATCCCATCCCTAAGAATCTCGTAGGGCCGGGTATGGCAACGACTGGTGCGAGTGTTCAGCTGATTCGTAACGCGACTATCCTCCTGGACGTCGGTGACACGACGTTCCTCGTGGATCCGATGTTCACGCCGGAGGGCGAGATGCCGACGGTGACAGACAACCCGGCAGTTCCGGAGTTCCTCACCACGGCGAATCAGGATCGGAATCCGCTTGTTCCGCTGCCCGACGTTGATCTCACCTACGACGCTGTGGTCGTTACGCACCGCCACCCCGACCACTGGGACGAAGCGGCCAGAGAGGAACTCGATGCCGACGTGCCGCTGTTCTGTCAGCCCGAGGAAGCCGACGCCTTCACTGACGAGGGCTTCACTGATGTTCGCCCCGTCGACGACGAAACCACCTTCGAGGGAGTCACAATCCACCGGACGCCGGGCCAGCACGGGCACGGCGACCTCGCCGAGGGAATGGGTCCGGTCTCGGGCTTCGTTTTCGAGGGCGACGAGACAGTGTATGTCGCCGGGGACACGATCTGGTACGAACCGGTCGAGGAGACACTTGACCAGTACGAACCCGATCTGGTGGTTCTCAACGGCGGCGAAGCGCAGTTCGATCAGGGCGAACCCATCACGATGGGGGTCGAGGACATCAACGCTGTCCGAGAGGCCACTGACGCCGAAATAGTGGTCGTCCACATGGAGGCGATCAACCATTGCTTGCTGTCGCGCGAGGAACTGCGGGCAGAGACAGAGGATGTACACGTTCCCGAGGACGGCGAGCGGTACAGTCTATAACGCGGGAACGCCCGCCTACAACTGTCCCATGTTGTAACCATTGGTTCGGGGTAGTTACTCCGCTAGCTCAGCTGGGAGTCGGCCATCCGGACGCGGAACACGGCCCCGTTTGATCTCGTGATCGACGCGACGCAGGTGTTTGCAGCCGCCTTCGGGTGAACGCTGCTGCCAGTCGGGACAGGTACACGATTCGTCGACGACGTCGACTTCGTACCTGTTGCCGGACACGGACTGCACCTCGTAGCGGCCACCTTTCGAGAGGAGTGAGACGTCCATCGCTTCGGCGACGGCACGCTTCGTGCGGGGCTCGAGATCGTCCTGCGACTGTGCGTTCTCGTCGACGACCAGTCGGTCGCGAACATCGCCCGTTCGGCCACCGTCGGGAGCGACGGCTTCCGCAGGGCCACTGAGCCGCTCGTGGAGCACTTCCTCGACCGGATGGCCTTCCGGCCAGAGGTAATGGACCTCGCGGCGCTCGCGATGGTCGTAGGAGCCGCACGCGGCTGCGCTCCCAGTCCAGACGCGCCAGGCACCGAGTGCGGCCATCACGTCGACGATATCGCGGGGAACCGTCTGGTGGTCGTCCGGGAAGAACACCCGGAAGCGGGTACACGCCTCCTGCGGCGGGACGGTCTCCCACCAGTCTTCGCTGGAGCCCCAGCTATTGAACATCGCTTCATCGCTCCCGTAGCCGACGGTCACGCCATCGACCGGCATCCAGTCTGCTGGGAGGTGGTCCGCCTCGCCTTCAAGCACCCGAAGAACGGTGTATCGGAGGTACTCGTGGGCTTGGTTGTCTGTCGTTCGGGCGACCTGATCGTGCTGCTCGGCGACGTGCTCGGCTTCCTCGAGGACCGTCGTGAGATAGGGTTCAGTCATTATTCGACGGAGGTCAGAACGCGCCTCCGCCCCTCCGCGGGCGCTGAAAAACTTAACCAACATACTCCCCCTCAAACGCAGAGGTGTTGGTTAACTCTTGGATCACCCATCAAGAGATACAGGAACTAGTACTCCGATAGTCGCTGTGAGCAATAAGTAAAAATAGCGAATAGCTGTCTACGGGCCGGTTGAAGCAGTAGGGAGCTTGATTTTGAGAGTCGTATCCTCGGGAGCGACATGTAGTTCCCCACCAGATTTCGTCACTGTCCATTCGAGACACCAGAGCGCCAGCCCCTCCGCGTGATTGAGCGGGCTCTCCTCGCCTGCGTTGACAGCTTGAACATCTAATTCGGGGAGTCCGTCGGCATCGTCATCGATTCGGAGAACAATCCTCTCCTCATCTGTTCCAGCGTCAGTAACGGTGACCGTAACATCCACGTGAACTTCCCTTTCATGTGCGTCGCGATCTGGTGGACAACATCTGCGACTGCGGTCGGGAACGTCTGTGTCGCTTGGATAGCTCTGTCGTTTGTCTCACCGTTGAATTCGACATCTGCGCACGGGTGTCGGCATCAACCCCCGATAACTTCGAGGCTACATCGTCCAAATCAACGGGTTCTGGCTCGGCGTTCTCTTCGGCGAGCAGCTGTTTGATGCGCTGTGTGCGTGACGAAATCGTACTGAGTTCCCACGCAGCATTCTGCACAGCCTCTAAATCTGCTTGGGCCGCCTCGTCGTCGATGCGAGACGCAGCCAATTCAGCTCGTCCAGTGATGACGTTCACCTCGTTCCGAACGTTGTGACGGAGGATGCGATTCAGCACGTTCACCATCTCGGACCGCTCTTCGAGACTCGCATTCGATGCTTCAAGCTCAGTCTGTGTTTCGCGGATCTCCTCGATGCGCTGCTGGAGGGCATCCCGTGTCGAGGCTATCGTCCGGTTGAGGTCGCCGAACTCGTCCGGCCGGTCGGTATCGAACTCCACGTCGTACTGACCATCTTCGATCTGCTCTGCCCGGTCGGTTAGCCGAGAGAGCGCGCCGGTCACATCTCGGCCGAGAACGCCGACGACACCCACGAGCGCAAGCAGAGTGAACGCTGCAATTCCACCGATCCATCGAAGGGCTTGCTGGGTTATGACGTACGCTTCACTGGCTGGTGCGTGTTCGATGACGACCCAGTCGGTGTTCGGAACCGCAGCATACGCTGCGACGTACTCTCCCTCTGTCTCAGGCTGGGTCTCGTAGGCTGGTGATTCGGTAAACCCAGAGTCCCCCCGCAGGCCACTGCTGACTGCCGGTGCACGACGATTTCCATCGCGGTATTGGGTGAGCGTCGCGGCTGCATCATCACTGAACACGACCGTCCCGTTGGAATTGACCACTCGCGTAAAGCCGCCGTCGACGGGATGTTCGAAGCGATCGAAGATAGTCGCGGTGTCGATTTCGACGACAAGTAACTGCTCCGGGGTCCGACGAATTGGGGAAATAAACCCGATAACCGTCTCGTTTTGTACTGCATACGGGTCAGTCACCTGCACGTCATCGAAATCCTGGAAGGCGAACCGTTCAGTCCAGCCGAGTTCTTCGATGGGTTGTCCCCCATTTCTCCATCTGAACTGACCGAAACAGTCTGATTCCGCCGATCAATTACGTATGCCCGAACGATCTCGGTATCAGATCTGTCCCCTTGCTGTGCCTGTAAATACTCCCGAACCTCGGTGTGGTCGCCATCCTCGAAGACCGGATGTTCGGAGAGGAGCTGAGCGACGAGTCGGTTCTTGCCACACCATTCTCGCAATTCGTCCGCTTCGGTCTCGGCAGCCGCGGTCATCGACTGTTCGACGTTGTCCTCCAACAATCCCCCCACCTGTACATATAGTCCGACTGTGCCGATACTGATGATTAGGAAGACGACGAGGAGCGCCGTAGTAAGTTTCCGTCGGAACGACGACCGCACAACAGCGATGATCGTTCCCAGAACGGGGAGGGAGGACAGGTATCTACGCATCGTCGAGCACCTCGCCCTCTAAAAACTGTGTTGCGACCGCGAACGGATGCTCTCCATCGAGGAGGACCCGGCTGTTGAGGTTCCGCATTATCGACTTATCGAGTGCTGAACCAACAGGGGAGAGAATCTCGAATACCTCCGGATGTTCGTCGATGAGCGGAGCATACGCTGTCGGGGCCGGTTGGTAGGGGAGGAAGTAGTCGCGGTCGTCCTCGAGGACTGTAACTGTCGACCGGTTGAGCTGCGGATCAGTCGCAAAACCACTCGTAATCTGCACGCGACCCTGTTCGAGTAGTTCGTACGTCAGCCCGATCGACGTGACAATGAACGGTTCGGTCTGGATTGGCTCGCCGTTCGCAGTCTCGATTTCATAATATGAAGCGAGTCCACGCCATCCGTCCTGCCGATGAAAGAATTCCTCGTTGACGGCGACACCAGGCGTATCACCACCGTTTCGGATATGGGCTGCCAAATCGCTGATGGTCGAAATCTCGGTCTGTTCCGCCCATCGAGCGTCGGCAGCGATGACGTACTCGTTCGAGAACGGTGCCGGGTCAGCCAACTGGAGTCGCTGGGAATCAGCGTCCGCTTGGACCCGCTCAAAGAGTGACTCGGGGTCGGTGATCCGTCTATCGTGGCGAGGCGGGAGCTGCAGCCATGCCGTACCCGTGTACTCCCAGTACAGGTGTTGATCCCCCGATGCTGTTGCCTCCCAGTTCGATAGCGAGTTTCCTGCCCCGATTTCATCGACGGCACGAATCCAATCGATTCTCCGTAGCCGTTCGTAGGCGAGGTAGCTGAGAATCTTCTGCTCAGTGAACGGCTTCGACCCGATCCGAACGGTTACTGATTCTGATTCGGGTTGTTCACTCTTGGCGCACCCACTGAGTATGCCGGTAACGGCCACCCCGCCAGCGCGGCCTATCTGTCCGAGGAACCGGCGGCGCATGGGTGGCATATAAACATATCTGTACCGGCGAATGACATATAACTATAGGGCTTCTTGAGGAACTTCTGAAAGCCGAGGTTACGCCGAGTACGGTCTGGTTTTCACTCGGTTGAAATCTCGAACCGCGCACCCCCGCAAGCGCCGTTAGAGGCTGTGACTGTCCAGCCGTGCCTGCTAGCGACTTCCTCGACGATGCTGAGGCCGAACCCTGTCCCGTTGTCGGCTGTCGTATATCCAGCGTCAAACACGTCTTCTCCCGCGGCCTCAGGAAGGCCGGCTCCGTCGTCGGCGACATAGAACCCGTTCGCTGTGTCTCCGACTGTTACTGTCACGGCTGGCCCGCCGTGCTCGACCGAGTTCCGAAGGAGGTTAGTTAGGAGCTGCCGGAGTTGATCGCGGTCGGCCTCGACGGTCCGTTCGGTTTCAACCCTTAATATCGCATCAGTAGCAGATACTGTCTCCCAGATGGTTTCAACAAGATTCGATAACTGGATGGACTCAAGTGTCATCGCTTCCTCGCCAGTTTGAGCGAGTGTCAGCAAGTCCTCGATGAGTGAATCCATCCGGTCCAGCGCATGGTCGATATCGTCGATGTGATCGCTGTCGCAGTCCTCACGCAGTAACTCGAGACGTCCCTCCGCGACTTGCAGCGGGTTGCGCAAGTCGTGGCTCACGACACTCGTGAACCGGTCAAGCCGCTCGTTCTGTTGGACGAGTTCGCGTTCGCGTCGCTTCTGGTCGCTGATGTCGCGGTCCATCGCCACGAATCGGTCTTTCCCCTCCAAATTGAGCCGGATGAGATGGACCTCGATGGGGAACGCCGACCCGTCTTTGCGCTCGAGTTGGCCTTCAAATCGGTGTGGAGTATTCGGTGGGAGTTTCTTCCAGAACGATGACGCTCGCTCCGGGTCGGCTGTTGGATCGATGTCCCAGACCTTCCGTCCCAGAAGTTCTGATTCGGTATAGCCGAGTTCGTCACACAGCCGCTGGTTAACATCCCGAATCACACCGTCGATGTCGTGGACTGCAAACATATCCGGCGAATGCTCAAACAGCGCCTCTAGTCGTGCGCTATGGGACTGTAACTGCTGTTCGTACTGTTTGCGGTCCGTGACGTCATCTTGGAACCCGACAAAGAGATCCAACTCTCCATCGTCGTCGAACAGCGGGGCGACACGGACGCGGTTCCAGAACTCAGTTCCATCTTTCCGGTAGTTTCGTAACTCGACGGTCGCCGATTCCCGACTGTCGATCGCAGTCCGGAGGGTTTGGACAGGTTCGTCTTCAGTCGCTTCGCCTTGGAGAAATCGGCAGTTCCGGCCGATTATCTCTCGTTTCCCGTAGCCGGTCAGGTCGGTGAATTCGTCGTTTGCGTAGATGATCGGATTATCCTCCTGGTGAGGGTCGGTTAGGAGAATTCCGATGGGCGCTTCGTCCATCGCTTGCTCTTTTGCAGACAGCTTTGACTCGCCGGCGTCAACCGTTGCCTGTGGACTGAGCGTGCAGATGAGTGAGCCGTCCTCTGTGTACGAGAGGGTATGTTCGATGTCGAGTTCGCTCCCGTTCTTTCGGACGAACGTCGTGGTTCCGTGCCAGCGGCCGTCGCGTGCTTCTGGGAGGAGTACGTCGTAGACGGCATCGATATCGTCGTCGTGATAGAACGTCTCCCAGTGGAGACCGATGAGCTCCTCACGGGTGTAGCCGAGTATCTCTGCACAGGCGGTGTTCGCGTACTCGATGTAGCCGTCTTCGTTGAGAATGCTGATCCCGTCTTGGGCGGTCTCGATGGCTTCAAGACCACGGTTGTATCGTTCAGCCCGATACCCACCGACCGCGTTCTGGATGCGGTTGGCGAGAACGCTGTACTGTTCCGTGCCGCCGGCTTTCTGGAGATAGTCGGTGACACCGGCTGTGATGGCTTCGCTGGCTATCTCCTCGCTTCCTTTCCCGGTAAAGAGGATAAACGGAATTTCAGGGTGGGTCTCCCTCACTCGTTCTAAGACGGCCAAACCGTCCAAACCCGGCATATCATAATCGCTCACGATACAGTCCACTGAACAGGTATCTGCTTCGAGAATCGCAAGTGCGTCACGGGGGTCGGTCTCGGTGCGAACGGTAAACGCGTCTTGCTCGCGCTCGAGGAAGGTCGCGACAAGATCAGCGAAGCTTGGGTCGTCCTCGATGTGTAGTATCTCGATGGGTTGTGAATCTAGGAATAGCGTCGAGTCCAGATGGACTCCAACGTCACCGGTCATATTCTCCATTCGTATGCAACTGATAATGGTCTTCTGAGTTCGTTCGAGTCCGCGACCGGCCCTTCACACCGGAGAGGATGATTCTCAGCCACGTCTCCGCCGCTACAGGTCAATCTGGTGCTCACGTGCCGTTCGGGTGTTCTTTCACTTATTCGGCTGATGCCGTTACCAGAAACGTTTCTGGCCGGAGCGCTTCGAATTCGACTGTGAATCCATGCTGGCGGAGCGCGTTCGCCGTCTCGGTGGCGGAATACCGCTCGTCAACGGGTGGGCCGTGAGACCCACTTCCGGAAGCTGCCCAGTCCACGATAACGAGCGTCCCCTGTGAGGCGAGCACGCGACTGAGTTCGCTCAACGCCTGTTCGTTCGCGAACTCGTGGTAGGTCATCGTCGAGAACGCCGCGTCGAGACTGTCGGAATCGAGTGGGAGGTCGTCCACGCCACTCGTCACGAGGTCGACGTTCTCGGGGACGCCTTTCTCCCGGTAGTAGTCGTGCATCGCATCCTGAATGTCGACGGCGTACACGTGGTCGACAGTCGGTGCGACGTCGTCGGTGTAGAACCCGGTCCCGCTGCCCAGATCTGCGACCGTTTCGTCTCCATCTGGAGAGAGCGCCCAGAGGAGTTCCTCCGCGGAGAGGGACCGGTACCGTCGCTGTGCCTCTTCGAGTTTGTCAGCGCGGTCGGCGTCGAACGTGTGATGTCCCATCTTAGAGGTTCGCGAACGCCTCGTCGACGAGTTCGCCGGTGTCGGCGACGATGTCTGCCATCTCGTCGTCGTCGGACGCTATCCCGATGAGGCGGGCGATGCGCATGATGGAGACGTGATAGACGACCTGCTTGCCCGGTTCTTCTTCCCAAACGACGACGTTGCACGGCATCAGTGCACCGAGTTGGTTGTCGGTTGCGTCCAGCGCGCGGTCGGCGACTTCGGGGTTGCACGCCCCCAGCACGTAGTAGGGGTCGCGGCCGGCGTCGACCTTCTCGTTGAGCATCTCGGAGGGCGAGAACTCGACGGGGATGCCGAAACCCGCGTCCGTGAACACCTCGCGGACGTGTTCGATCGCTTCATCGTGGCTCATTTCGAGAGTTACCTGTTCTTCACCGATGTCCGCAGGGTCGATCTGGCTTGGGTCGATTGGGAGTGCCATTCGTGTACTATCTTGGGTCTTCAGGACAAAGTCTCTTCGGGTCTTCTTTCGCGAAAGCGGATTTCCATGGGAAAGAGTGGCTCCAGTATCTGATCGGCTATCGGAGTATTGTAGTATTCGGGAACAGCTTTAATCGTCTCTGTCTTCCTATTTTTAGATATGGTGGCCACGTCAGTGCGTGAGGACCTCGAGCGCGATCTGGGGTGCCTTGACCTCCTGGGCTGCATTCACGGACTCAACGAGCGGGATCAGGTGGTCTTTCAGCTGCTACAACAGGCAGAGGAGGGTCTTACCGTCGACGACGTCGCAGATCGAATGGATTGTGAACGTTCGACTGCGTATCGTTCGATATCTCGACTCCTTGAGGCCGGCGTGGTAGTTCAGGAGCAAGTAAACTACGAGCACGGAGGGTACTACTACGTGTATCGTTCGCGGACATCCGAGGAAGTTGCACACGACATGCAGCGATTGCTCAACGATTGGTATGCGGCCATCGGACAGCTTATTCAGGAGTTCGAAGACCGGTACAGCCGGGACTTGGAGGATCGCGAGAAGGAGCCGATTGAGTCCTGTCTCTGACCCCTATCGTTCAAACCCGCACTGGGGCAGTATTGTGCGAGTTATACAAAATAAATGAGGCGGCGCGGTTCAAACGGACACCTAATGGCTGAAGATATCGAGGAGATCCGTCGACAGAAACTGGCGGAGCTTCGAAACAAGGCTGAAACGGGCGGTTCTGAGGCGTCCACCTCGAAGAGCCCGTCCGAACCGATCCATATCGACGGCGGCGCCGAGCTGTCAGAAACTGTCGCCGAGTACGGTCTCGTGCTGCCGACTTCTATGCCGATTGGTGTGGTCCGTGCCAGATGCTCGAACCAATCGTCGAAACGATCGCGGCCGAGACCGATGCGACCGTAGCGAAGATCGACATCGACGCAAATCAGCAACTCGCCGCAGAGTACGGTGTCCAGGGGGTTCCGACCCTCGTCCTGTTCGCTGACGGCCAGCCGGCGGAACGACTCGTCGGAATGCAGGACGAAGCGCAGCTTCGCTCCGTGATTGAAGCGCACGCGTGAACCAACGATGACCGATGAGCCTACTGACGCGGATAACCGCTCACTGGGGGATATCGCTGAATCCCTCGAATCGACACTGAAGGCTGATCTCGGTGAGACGCTGGCCGGCCTGGCGTCCTACGAGGATGGCGAGTACGATGTCCTGTACCGAGACGAGGCGGCGTCCTCACAGTACGCAGCGTCGGATATCCGGGCGATTCTGGAGCACATTCAGCTGGAGGCGATCGGCACTGCAGTCTACGAGGAGTACCACGGAGAGTCGCTGCATGCGACCGTCCGCGTGTACGATACACTGGTCACCATCACCGTACCAGTCGAGGAGACGACCGGGCTCGTTGTCGTGGTACGGAATGATGACACACATGATCCGTATTCGATAATTGAGACAGTCGAAAACGCGGTCTAGGTGCCCATAGAGGGAGGTCTTGGAATTCTATTAGGACCACAACGTCTATCAGCCGATGCGAAGTGGTATTGTATATAGATGGACGAAGAGGGCAATATCACTCGGCGGAGAGCACTCATCGCCGGCGGCGCGGTGCTCGCGTTCGGTAGTGGTGTCGCCTACATGGGATCACGATCTGGTGCGAGCGGACAGCACTACGTCCCCGACACCACGCACGCTGGTTCCGGGACGACCGGATTCGACGTCGACCTCGACGGCCGCCCCATCGCCGGTGAACGCGACGCGCCGATAGACATCTACTACTGGACGGACTATCTGTGCCCGTTCTGCAAGCAGTTCGAGACGGAGACACTCCCAGAACTCGGCCGAGAGCACCTCGACACCGGCGACGCGCGCCTGGCCGTGCTGCCCTACCCGAACATCGGAGAATACTCCACGCCAGCGGCGGTCTGGGGGCGTTGCGTGTGGTCGCAGGTCGCCGACAGCGACCCGGACGCGTTCTGGAACTGGCACGCGGCGGTCTTCGCCGAACAGCCAGAGTCCGGCACGGATTGGGCCGACGACGAAACGTTCGCGGCGGTCACCGAACAGACAGCTGGCGTTGACCTGTCCGCGGTCGAGACCTGCCGTGAGGAACGCGGCGTGTCGATCCGGGAGCGAATCGAGCCGAACGTCGGCGTGGCCCGGGAGTCGAGAATCCAGGGGACGCCCGGGTTCGTACTCTACAACCGTGACTCCGGGGCGGCTGGAAAGCTCGTCGGCGCCCACCCCTACGAGAATTTCGCCGAGGCGATCGAGAAGGTGATGGAGGCGTGACCGGGAACCGCACCGCCACGAGTCGCGACTGGACTCGCGACCTCCGCGACGCGCTCGGCTATCCGCTCACGTCGGACGCCCGGTTGCTATCTACCGCCGTTGTGACACTCGCCACGTACGTCGTCTTGGTGTTGAGCTCATTCCCCCAGTTCTCGGTTCAGGTGCTTACGACCGACCTGACCGATGTCGGCTACGCGGTTACGGCGCTCACGCGCGAAGTGTATCTGACTACCGGCTACCTTGGGCTCGCGCTAGTCGCCACGTACGCCGTCCTGACCGGTGTCGCGGTAACCAACGCGCTCGCGCTGGTCCAGCGCGCACGTCGCCGGAGTGTGTCGACGATTGTCGGCGTACTCCCCGGACTGCTCGCCGCCGGCTGTGCGAGCTGTGGTGCGGGCGTGCTCGGCGCACTGGGCTTCGTCGGTGCGATGGCGGCGCTGCCGTTCGACGGCAACCTCCTTCGACTCGGCGGAATCGCCCTACTCCTCTTCTTCCTCGGTCGCGCAGGCGACCCACAAACGTGTTCGCTCGACGGAGGTGGGCGTGCATGACGGCGCTGCCGCGCCCGCGTCTGCTCCGGAGTGTCGGCGTGAGCATCGGAGTGTTTGTCCTGTTCGGGGCGGTGACCGGCCTGCTGCCGAACCCGGTCTACGTGCGGATGGTCTCTCGGACCCCGGCGGACTACCTGTTCCTCGTCGCGACCGCTGCCTTCGCCGGCGCGTTCGTCTACCAGCGCTCGCTAGCCGAGAAGCCAATTGGCGATCGATTCGCTGCCGGTGGAATCATCGGCGGATTCCTGGCGTTCGGCTGTCCGATCTGTAACGCCGTGTTGCTCGCGCTGTTCAGCTCGTCGGCGCTCGACGTACTTCGACCCGATCCGCCCAATCCTCGGTGTCGTGAGCGTTGCGTGCTTCGCCGCGCTCTTGGTCTACCAGCGCCGGCGTTGCGAGGTGTGCTGACAGTGCGACCGACGGTCGTGACGACCCAAACGCACTTGGGCCAATCAGGCGAACAAGGGACTAATCGATGACTGGTTCGGACACGGAGGCGAGTTCGGAGGATGCGTCGACGCCGCCGTGGCGACTACTCGGTGTTGGCGGCGCGTTGAGTCTCTGCTGTCTCTTCGCGGCGCCGACGGCTGGTGCCGCGGCTGCCGGGGGAACGGCGGCTGCACTCGGTGGTGGGCTCGTCAGAATCGTCGTGACTGCGCTAACAGCTGGCGTGATTGGCGCCTTGTATTGGCTTTACTCTTCTGGTGATACCGACCAAAGCTGCGCGATACGAACATGACGTCGTTTGTGGCGAACTTGGTAACGGCCGGGATACGGGACGGAAACCAGGCTTCTGCACTGACGCTTGGCCATCACTGGCTCTCGCCGCTCTCGGTGGCAGGACCGCTCGACAGCAAACCCGCTCCTGAATGAGTAATGACACTCCTACCGAGTACGTGCGAGCCCACCGAGAGGAACTGGTCGCGCTCGCCCTCGACCTTCTCGCGGTTGAGACGTCGAACCCGCCCGGCGACACGCGCGAAATCGTCGACAGAATCGAACAATTCCTCGACCCGCTTCCGGTCGAAGTAGAGCGTTTTGCAGTCGGTCCAGCAAAGCCGAATCTGCTCGTTCGACTACCGGGTGAGTCTGACCATACACTGCTATTTAATGGCCACCGACACTGAGCCACCTGTCGACCTCCAATTCGCGTTCGTGAGTGACGAGGAAGTGGGTGGTGACGCCGGCTTGCCAGCGTTACTGAACGCTGGTGAGCTCGACGCTGACGCATGCGTGATTGGCGAGCCGACCTGCGAGGAAGGTCGCCACTCAGTCACAATCGCGGACCGGGGCAGCATTTGGCTGACGCTCGAAGCCAGCGGTGGGGGGGCCCACGGCTCCCGCCCAATACTCGGCGTCAATGCCATCGATCGGCTCTACGACGCCGTCGGGACGATGCGCGAACGGTTTGGCACCCAGCGACTCGAGATCGACGCTGACGTGGCTCCGATCGTCGAGGAGTCAGTCGAATACTACGCCCCCTCGATGGGTGAGGCCGCCGCCCGAGAGCTGTTCTGGTACCCCTCGATCAATCTCGGCGTCCTCGAGGGCGGGGACGCGATAAACACCGTCCCGCAGTCTGCGCACGCCGAAGTTGACGTGCGACTGACCGCAGGTGTCCACACGCCCGATGTGCTCGCGGAGATTCGGGAGTGCGTCGCCGACTGCGAAGGTATCACAATCGCCGACGTCTCCTGGAGCGTCGGTACGGCTGAAGCACCCGCCAGCCCACTCGTCGAAGCCGTCGCGTCGACTGCGGAGGAGGCCACAGGTGATCACGTCTTCCGGCGGAGCGCTACGGGTGGTGGTGACGCCAAGAAACTCCGGAATGCGGGCATCCCGACCGTAGAGTTCGCGCTCGGAACCGACACTGTTCACGCGCCGGATGAGTACGTTCCGGTCGACGTCCTCGTCGACAACGCCGTCGTCTACGCTCAGCTACCAATACGGTGGCAGTCCCAGCTCGGGTAGTAACCCCTCCAGGCACGGTTGTACCGGATTGCTTGGGCGGTGAGGGGAAGCCGTCGGGAAACACTTAGGTAATAGCATAGTGTATTTGTGGGTATGAAGAACAATATTGGTGCGGCAGACAGCCGAATCCGGATCGGTGGCGGGCTGGGTTTGGCGGCTGTCGGAGTGGCCTCACTCGGAGGGCTGCTTGGAGTTGGGACGGTGGTTGGCACAGTCCTGGCCCTGCTGGGTCTCGTTCTCGCCGGGACTGGCCTCGTTCGAGTCTGCCTCCTATATCGCCTGCTGGGAGTGGATACGTCGGGGTCCCGCTAGGGATGGAGCGCTTCCAGAACACCGGCCAACCCGACTGGGACTGGTGGAGCAAACTCTGGCCGACACCCGGCGCGACGCTCCGGGAACTCGGCGTCGAATCCGGCGAGTCGGTCGCCGAAGTCGGCTGTGGAAGCGGCTACTTTGCCCTTCCAGCTGCCCGAATTGCCGACCCTGAGCCTGTTTACGCTATCGACCTTGATGCGTCACTGCTCGGTGAACTCGATGATCTCGCTGAGCAGCAGGACATCGAGAACGTCGTTCCGACTCACGGTGACGCCCGGAACCTGACTGGGGTCCTCCCCGACTCAGTCAGCACGCTCGTCGTGGCAAACACGTTCCACGGCGTCGACGACCAGTCGGGGTTGGTCGAGCAGGCGTTCCGGGTGATCGAACCTGGCGGAAGCCTGATCATCGTCAACTGGCATGACCGCCCACGTGAAACGACGACTGTCGGAACCGAACCCCGCGGACCTCCGACGAAACTTCGGATGACGCCGAGAGAAACTGAAGAAGCCGTGCTTCCGGCCGCAGCGTTCACGCTCGACCGGCAGGTCGAGTTGCCGCCGTACCACTACGCGCTCGTGTTCGAGCGGTGAACGCTCCTCCTCTACGATTTCAATATTACCTCTCGGTCGCTCATTCCAGGCCTACAGATTTTCAGGAACTTGGAACTCGCACACAATACTAATATAGGACAGTTCCAACTGCCGCCTGTGAGCTCTCTATGACTGACATCGAGCCTGACGACACCGTCGATGCCAGAGGCGCAGCATGCCCCGGCCCGTTGATGGACCTCATCGGAAAGATTCGGAGCGCCGAGTCCGGGGACGTGATCCGACTGCTGAGCGACAACGACCAGTCGCTCACCGACGTCCCCGAGTGGGCCGAGGAAGCCGGCAACGAGCTACTCGCGGTCGAAGAGCTCGACGACCACAACGAGTTCTACGTGGAGAAAGCATGACTGAACACGTCGTTATCGTCGGCGGCGGGACCGGCGGCACCGTCCTCGCGAACGACCTCGCCGACCGACTCGAACCCGAACTCGACGCCGGTGACGTCCGAGTCACGCTCGTCAACGACGACCCCGACCACGTCTATAAGCCGGTCTGGCTGTACGTGCCGTTCGGCCAGCGCGAACCCGACGACGGCCGTCGCCCGCTCGACGACCTCGTCGACGACGCAATCGATCTCCGGATCGACCGCGTGTCCGACATCGACACCGAGGCCCAGCGGCTCCAGTTCCACGGGAGTGCCCCACCAGTCAGCTACGACTACCTCGTGCTGGCGACCGGCTCGACGTTGGAGCCCGACCAGATTCCGGGCCTCACGGAGGGCGGTCACAACTACTACAGCGAGTCGGGCGCGACCGACTTGCGCGACGAACTGTTGGAGTTCACCGAGGGTGACCTCGTGTTGAGCGTCATCGGGACGCCCCACATGTGTCCGGCGGCACCACTCGAATTCGTCTTCATGGCCGACGACTGGCTCCGCGAGCGCGGCCTCCGCGAGGATGTCGATATCACGTATACGTATCCGATCCAACGCGTCCACGGCAACCCTCACATCGCCGAGTGGGCCCGCCCCATCATGGAGGAACGGGACATCCAGGTGGAGACGTTCTTCAACGCCGAGTCGGTCGACCCCGACGCGGAGACCATCACGTCGATGGAGGGGACCGAACTCGACTACGACCTCCTCGTGACGATTCCACCCCACGGCGGCATCGACCTGATCGAAGAGGCTGGGCTCGGCGACGACGGCTGGGTCGACGTCGACAAGCACACGCTCGAAGCAGAAGCTGCCGACAACGTCTACGCGCTCGGCGACACCGCCGACACCGGCGTCCCGAACGCGGGCAGCGTCGCCCACTACCAGGCCGGCGTCGTCGGGCAGCGCCTCGCCAGCGGGATTCGCGGCCGCCCGGCGACCGCGACCTACGACGGGAAGACGCTGTGCTTCATCGAGACGGGGATGGACGCGGCGTCGTTCGTCGAGTTCGACTACGAGAATCCGCCGTCGCCGGCGCCGCCCTCGGAGAAGCTCCACTGGTCGAAACTGGCGTACAACGAGTCCTACTGGCTCACCGCGCGGGGACTGCTCTGACCATGTCCGAGAACCAGGCTACCGCGCCGACCGACCTCGAAGCGGCGATCGAGCAGAACCCCGAGGCGGTCGCCGAGTTCGTGGAGCACCTCGACGCCGTCAACGAGCTACTGGACGTGCTCTCGCTGGGCGAGAGCGCGCTCGACGACGAGATGGTCCGCGAGCTCTCGGCCACGGGATCGACACTGGCAGAGTCTGCGGACGGGCTGGCGACCGACGAGACCGTGGCGCTGGCCGAAACGGTCGGGGAGAACGGCGACGACCTGCGGGAGGCCCTTGATACGTTGCTCGCGCTCCAGCAAAGCGGAACGCTCGACGACCTGGCCGAACTCGCGGAGGTAGGGTCGTTGGCGACCGCGGCGCTCGACGACGAGATGGTCACGTCATGGCCGGTACCGGTGCTGCGGTCGGCGAGGTCGCGCAGACGGCCGCTGACGACGATACTCGTGATGGCATCCAAACGCTGCTGGAGAGTGTCGGTGAGGCGGAGCAGAGCTCCCCCGAGCAGGTCGGGGCCGTTGGTCTGCTTCGCGGATTACGTGATCCGGATGTTCAGTACGGGTTGGGCTATTTGCTGGCGCTTGCAGGCGCGCTCGGCCGTGCGCAATCCACGGAGAAGTCACACTAACCGCTCTCTCCGAGGCGGGCCACTTTCCCGGTCGATGTAGACGGGGAGTGACCGTACCGTATTGTATTGTGTGGCAGGCCCAAGACTATTAAACACCGGGTGCGTAGAGGCTGGTAATGGCAACGCAGACAGCGAAGACGGACCGCGTGGTTTCGCTTGATGACGACGACCTCGAAACGGTCGTCGAAGACAGTAGCGTCGCGCTCGTGGAGTTCTACACGGAGTGGTGTGGCACCTGCAAGCGGATGAAGCCGGTTCTCGAAGCCCTCGCGGAAGACACTGACGCGACGGTGCTGACGATCGACATCGAGTCGAACCTCGAGACGGCGATCGAGTTCGGTGCCCAGAGCACGCCCACGTTCGTCCTCTTCGCCGACGGGAAACCGGTGAAACAGCTTCGCGGCGGCCAGAACGAACAGACGCTCCGCGACCTGATTGCCCGGTATCGGGACTAACTCACCGACAACGAGATGAACCCGAGAGAACTTCGCGCCGACACGCCCGCGCTGCACGAGGACGTCTACCTGAATTTCGGCGCTCACGGGCCGAGTCCACGGTACGTTGTCGAGGCTGCTGACGAGTTCGTACGGTCACACGAGTACGAGACGAGCACGCGAAACGACCCCTACGAGGTGGCGTTCGAGGCCTACGACCGCGTGCGGGAGCGCGTCGCCACCTTCGTCGGTGCGGACGACGACGAGATCGCGCTCACGGAGAGCACGACTGCGGGCATCAACGCTGTCGCGACCGCCATCGACTGGGAGCCCGGTGACACCGTCGTTCGAACCGACCTCGAACACCCGGCCGGGACGCTCCCGTGGCAACGCCTAGAACAGGAGGGTGTCGAGGTTCGCGTCGTCGAGACAGAGAACGGTCGCGTCGACCTCGACGCCTTCGCCGAGGTAGTCGAGGACGCGCGCCTAGCCTGTTTCAGCGCGGTGACGTGGACGCACGGCACCCAGTTGCCCGTCGCCGACCTCGTCGACATCGCTCACGAGGCTGGTGCGTTCACGCTCGTCGACGCTGTCCAGGTGCCTGGACAGCTCCCGATGGACGTCGGCGAGTGGGGTGCGGACGCCGTCGCGGCGGCCGGTCACAAGTGGCTGCTGGGACTGTGGGGCGGCGGCTTCCTCTACGTCGACCGGACAGCTGCTGACTCCCTCCTACCCACCACAGTTGGATACCGAAGCGTCGAGACGCCGACTGCAGACCCCTACGAGTTCGCAGCTGGCGCCCGCCGATTCGAGGTCGGCTCGGCGAACCCGGCTCCACACGTCGCCCTAGCGGAAGCCATCGAGGCGATCGACGAAGTTGGAGTCGACCGTATCGCTGCCCGAATCCAGGAATTGGCCGGTCGGCTGGCCGATGGGGTTCCCGACGACCGGCTTCTCAGTCCTGCAGACCCCGAGTCGGGACTCGTGACAATCGACGTGGACGACCCCGAAGCGACGGTCGACCGACTCGCGTCGGAGGGAATCGTGGTTCGCGACCTGCCGACGCCGGACGCTGTCCGCGCGTCGGTCCACGGGGTCAACACTCACGCTGAGCTCGAGCGGCTGCTGGACGCACTCGAAATGGAGTGGACCTGACGCGACCGCTGTTCTCCGCTGCCTCCCGCTACGACACTCCCTCCGCGTCTACTCGTTGAACTCGGATGGCGCTCCTGGAGTGGCCGTCGGGGGGATTCCGCTATCGAAAAGAAATTCTGTCTGCTTCAGTCGACCTGCACGCGACCACTGTTGTCGACGACGATGTCGTGACCTCGATACGCGAATCGAACTTCGAGGTCAGACGCCGTTGAATCCTCGACCAACGTTTCGAGCGCATCCGGATCGACGACCTCGGCTAGCGGCGGATCGAGTGTGACTGGCTCGACGCCCTCTGCCTCCGCGACGGCATCGACAATCTGGGGAATCGGATTCTCGAGTTTGTTCATCTGAGTTTAGACGAGGAGCTGGATGTCGGCGTCGGCCATGTCTTGGAGGGCGGTCGCCGCGCCGACGCCCGTGGTGACACCGTCGTAGAAGTCGTCCTCGTCGTAGTCCATGAGGTCGATGGTCATCTGACAGGCCTGGAACTCGACGCCCATGTCGAGGCTCGTCTCGATGAGCTCCTCGATGGTGGCGGTGTCGTTGTCCGAGATCTTCTTCTCCATCATCTTCGTCGTCACGCGGTCCATGCCCGGGAGTGCCGCGACGGCGTTCGGGACAGGCATGTTGGGGTTGCCGACGGAGCTGAGTTTGAGGTTCTTCGAGCGCTCCTCGTGGAGGATGTCCAGCCCCCAGAACGTGTGGAAGACGGTCACCTCGTAGCCGAACGCGGCCGCGGTGCTAGCGAGGATGAGCGGCGGGTACGCCATGTCCAGCGTGCCCTTCGTCGCGATGATGCTCATCTTCTTGCCTTCGTCCTCGCTCGTGGCTTCGGCGAGCGCGTCCTCAAGTTCGTCGACGCGCGCGGCCAGTTCCGCACGCGAGGGCGCGTCGTCGGCCGGCGCGTCGGGTGTGTCCGTACTCATCGTTACTCCGTCTTGCGGACGTAGTGTTTGTACACGTCGTCGCCCTCCTCCTGCTCGACGAGCTCGACGCCCTCGGTTCCGGCCGCCCAGCCGTCGATGTCGCTCATGCTTCCGGGGTCGGTCGCCAGCACTTCGAGGACTTCACCCTCCGAGAGCTCGTCGATGGCCGACTTCGCTTTCACCACTGGCATGGGACACGATGCACCTTTCACGTCTAGCGTCTCCGTAATGTCGAATTCAGCACTCATTGGTTATCTGCTCCGTTTGTCTGTATTGGAGCTATCGCACAATACCCTCCACCCAAGTAAAAGATTGTCGGTTCTTGGGAATACTCCAACAACCCGATAGCGGGAGGCCCTCTACATTTCGGCCTATATGCCTTATTCCGGGCGGTTGAGGGAAAACAGGCCGTCTATACCTCGGGTCAGTATTGTGTAGTTGGGGAACTTCTATGCAAATGCTTTTGTACGTCCACCCAGTAGAAACGACTGCACAACATGAACGCCGATGACTTCCCGACTCCGGATGCCGATGTCGAAACCGTCGACCCGGAGACGCTGAAGGATCGTATCGACGCCGGCGAGGACGTCACACTCCTCGACGCGCGCATGCAATCAGACTACGAGGAGTGGCGTATCGACGGCGAAAACGTCACGTCGATCAACATCCCGTACTTCGAGTTCCTTGAGGACGACATCGACGAGGACGTCCTCGAGCAGATCCCCGACGACCGCGAAGTGACCGTCCTGTGTGCGAAGGGCGGCGCCAGCGAGTTCGTCGCGGGCACGCTCGCCGAGCGCGGCTACGACGTGAACCACCTCGAGGACGGGATGAACGGCTGGGCGAGTATCTACGAGGCCGTCGAGGTAGAGCGCTACGACGGCGCCGGCACGCTCCTCCAGTACCAGCGCCCCTCCTCGGGCTGTCTCGGCTACCTCCTCTACGACGACGGCGAAGCCGCGATTATCGACCCGCTGCGGGCGTTCACCGACCGCTACCTCGACGACGCCGACGACCTCGGCGTCGACCTGCAGTACGCGCTGGACACGCACGTTCACGCCGACCACATCTCGGGCGTGCGGAATCTGGACGCGGAGGGCGTCGAGGGCGTCATCCCCGAGGCCGCCGTCGACCGTGGCGTCACGTACGCGGACGAACTGACCACGGCCGCGGACGGCGACACCTTCACGGTCGGCGACGCGACCATCGAGGCGGTCTACACGCCCGGCCACACGACCGGGATGACCTCCTACCTCGTCGACGACAGCCTGCTCGCGACCGGCGACGGGCTGTTCGTCGAGAGCGTCGCCCGCCCGGACCTCGAGGAGGGTGACGACGGCGCCCCCGAGGCCGCGAGCATGCTCTACGAGTCACTGCAGGAGCGCGTCCTCTCCCTGCCCGACGACACGCTCGTCGGCGGGGCCCACTTCAGCGACGCCGCCGAGCCCGCTGCCGACGGCACCTACACCGCCCCCATCGGCGAGCTCGTCGACGAGATGGACGCGCTCACGATGGACGAGGAAGAGTTCGTCGAGCTGATCCTCTCGGACATGCCACCGCGGCCGGCCAACTACGAGGACATCATCGCGACGAACCTCGGACAGAACGCCGTCGATGACGAGGAAGCGTTCACGCTCGAACTCGGGCCGAACAACTGCGCAGCCAGCCAAGACTCGCTCGCGGGTGACTAACGACGCCGATGGTCACTGATCCAGTACTGCTCCAGACGGCCGCCGACCTGTTCCCGAACGGGATTAGTCGGTACGCCGTCGGCGGACTGCTCGTCGGGCTCGGCACCGTTCTGATTTACATCGGGACGGGTATCCCAGCCGGGGCGAGTACGTTCCTGGAGTCGACGCTGTCGTACGTGTCCGACCAGTCCCGCTTCCAGCAGTACGTCGGCTCGCGTGACTGGCGGGTCGTGTTCACGGCCGGCATCATCCTCGGCGGGCTGGCGTTCGCGGCGACGTTCCAGTCCGGACTGGTCACGAGTTCGCTGTACGAACCCGGGACGACCGGCCAGCTGTACGAGGTTGCCGGGGTGACGCTCTGGATGACAGAGGTGCAGCCGTGGCGGCTGTTCCTCGGCGGCATCTTGGTCGGCATCGGAACCCGAATCGGCAAGGGCTGTACGTCCGGGCACGGCGTCTGTGGCGTCGGTTCGGCCTCGAAGACGTCGCTGATCGGGGTGGTGACGTTCCTGACCGTCGCCATCGGGACCGCACAGGTCGTCGCCGCGCTGGGGGTGAGCCCATGAGTGACCGCCATCCGCTGTTCAAGCCGTTGATCTTCGTCGGCGGCATCGTGTTCGGGTTCGGGCTCGGGTTCAGCCACATGGCGCGGCCAGAGGTTGTGCTGAACTTCCTCCAGTTCGACGATTTCGGCCTCCCGTTCGTGATGTTCGGGGCCGCTATCGTCTCCGGGGTCGCGTTCGCGCTGCTGCCACGGATCCGGGATGCCGCACCCCTTACAGGTGACCCCTACGAGCGGCGCCTGAAACCGTTCGACCGGAACGTCCTGGTCGGCGGCGCCGTCTTCGGTGTCGGCTGGGGGCTGTCCGGCATCTGTCCGGGCGCCGCGTACGCAAGCCTCGGTGTCGGCAACATCACGATTCTCTGGGCGCTCGCCGGGATGTTCCTCGGCGCGTACGCCCAGGGCTACTGGCGGAGCCGCAGCCAGGCACGTGACACCGCCGTAACGGGCGCAGACTAACTCACTTCTATGGACCCCGCTCTCATCGCCCTCTTCGTCGGTGCAGCGCTCGCCAGCCTGTTCATGGCGTGGGTCATCGGCGCCGGCTCGAGCGGCGCAACACCGTACGCCCCTGCTGTCGGCGCGAACGCCATCGGGACGATGCGGGCTGCGTTCCTCGTCGGCATGTTCGGCTTCGCCGGCGCCGTCACGCAGGGAGGGAACGTCTCGGAAGCCATCGGGAGCGGCCTCGTCGGCGGCATCAGCCTGCCGATCGCCGGCGTCATCCTCGTGCTCGTGTTGGGCGCGGGGCTGATGGCGGTCGGTATCACGACCGGCTATCCGATCGCGACGGCGTTCACCGTGACCGGCGCCGTCATCGGTGTCGGCCTCGCCCTCGGTGGCACGCCGGTCTGGCCGAAGTACCGCCAGATCGCCGCCGTCTGGATGTTGACGCCGTTCGTCGGTGGTGGTATCGCGTTCACAATCGCGAGCCTCCTCCCGCGTCCCGATGTCCCCGAGCGGTACAGCATTCCTGTCCTCGCCGGCCTTGTCGGAGCCGTCCTTATGAACGTCCAGTTCAGCTTCCTGGGTGAGGGGGGCACGTCAGGAACACTCCGCGGTTTCGGACAGCAGGTGCTCGTAGTTGACGGGCTCACCTCGGCAGTCAGTATTACCGGCTTCGCAGCGCTAGCCGTCGCGGCTGTCGTCTGGTGGGACGTCAGCCGTGACGAACGCGGCGGCCTGCGGAGGGTGCTGCTGGCGCTCGGGTCACTCGTGGCGTTCTCCGCGGGCGGGAGCCAGGTCGGGCTCGCCGTCGGGCCGTTGTTGCCGCTGCTCGACGAGGTCGGGATGGTTTCGACGTTCGCCGTGCTCGTCGGCGGCGGCCTTGGAATGCTTGTCGGCTCGTGGACGGGAGCGCCGCGAATGATTAAGTCGCTCGCCCAGGACTACTCGTCGCTCGGCCCGCGGCGTTCCATCTCGGCGCTCGTGCCGTCGTTCTTGATCGCCCAGCTGGCAGTGCTGCTTGGCGTCCCGGTCTCGTTCAACGAGATCGTCGTCAGCGCCATCATCGGAAGCGGTGCCGCCGTTGGTGGTCGGGAAGCTGTGGATGCCAGAAAAATTCTCCTGACAGTTGGGGCGTGGGCAGGGTCGTTCCTCCTCTCGTTCGCGCTCGCGTACGGCACTGCGTTCCTCCTACTGTAACCCACAAATGAACCTACTGAACTCAAGAACCAATGATTACGACAACTGAACTCGAACAAGGAATCCGCGAACACCTCGGGCAGTTCTCGCTGCACGTCCTGCTCGTCTTCGCGACTGGGCTGACAATCGGCTCCGAACGGACCGTCGTACCCGTGCTGGGGGAGGACGTCCTCGGCGTCGAGTCGTTCCTCGTGATCGGCTCCTTCGTCGTGTCCTTTGGCGTCGTGAAGTCGATCCTCAATCTCTACGCCGGCAAGTGGGGTGAGGAGTACGGTCGCAAACCCGTCCTCATCGCTGGGTGGGCAACAGCGCTTCCTCTACCGATTATTCTCATCTTCGCCCCGAGCTGGGGTTGGATCACGGTGGGGAACATTTTGCTGGGAATCAACCAGGCGTTGACCTGGAGTATGGCGATCAACGCGAAGATCGACCTCGCAAGTCCCGACCAGCGCGGTCTTGCGGTCGGCATCGACGAGGCGTTCGGCTACACTGGCGTCGCCGTCGGCGCTTGGGTCACGGGCGTCATCGCCGGCCAGTGGAGTCTACGGCCTGAACCGTTCTACTTCCTCGGCGTCGTCGTCGTGCTGGCGTTCCTCATTTCGATCTTCCTGATTAAGGAAACCGTTCAGTATGCGCAGGTCGAGGGTGACGACGACCATCACGACGCGAACCTCCCGTTCAATGAGGTGCTGAAGCGCGCGACGTACGGCGACCGGACGCTGTTCGCAGCGGCGCAGGCCGGCCACATCGAGAACTTCGTCGACACGCTGTTCTGGATTGCCGTCCCGCTTTATTTAGTGAGCCAAGGGCTCGGTATCGCAGCGGTCGGGGTCATCGTCGGGGTCCACAGCGCGATGTACTTCCTCCAGATTGCGACCGGCGGGCTCGCGGACCGCATCGGTCGCCGCCCGCCCGTCATCGCCGGGATGTTCCTCGCAGGCGCAGGCGTCCTCGGGATGGTGCTCGTCGATAGTTACCTCCCGTGGGCCGTGCTGGCTGGCGTCTCCGGTCTAGGGATGGCGCTGCTGTACCCCAACCTAATGACGGTCCCGAGCGACGCAGCCCATCCGACGTGGCGCTCGGCGGGTGGGCGTCTACCGGATGTGGCGGGACTCCGGCTACGCCGTCGGCGCGGTCCTGATCGGATTCTCGATGGAGTTCGTGAACGTTGAAGCCGCGTTTTATCTGACCGCTGGTCTGATGTTCGTGTCCGGCGCTGTGGTGTATCTCTGGATGGAGGAGACCCATCCCGAGTTCGGTACTCACGAGCCACCCGCGCCTGCGGCATCCGATTGATAACTGAACTGTCGAAAGCTCTCTCCCTCTCTTTCGACGGTATCTACGATTTCCTCCGCACCCTCACTTTGCTGTTTACCTACTCGTGTTGCATCGATAAGTTATGGAGCACTACCGGAAATAGTATTGTGCAGTCGTCCCAAAAGCGTTAATACACGCTGTCGGCTACGGGTGAATGTGCAGAAAAGTATGATTCGCACAAATCTGTCTCGAGGAGGTGGGGCGCGGAGATGATCGACACGCTGTCGCTCCCTTCGACCGTACAAGCAGCTGGACTGATCGGCGCCGTGTTGCTCGAAGCGATGGTCCTCCACGTCGGCTACGGCGTCGTTACGAAGGCGCTCGGTCCGAACGTGAAGCGAGCGCTCGGAGGTGAGTAAGCTGTGGAACTGCTTGGGATGAGTCTGCTGCTCGTTGGCTTCTTTGTCGGATTCGGGCTGCTCATCGGTATCCTGTTCGGATTCTTCGGGATGGGCGGGTCGTTCCTTGTCACGCCCGCCCTCCTCGTGATGGGCTACCCGTCGCGGGTCGCCGTCGGTAGCGGGCTCGCGTTCGTGTTCGGGACGAGCGTCATCGGCGCGCTCCGCCACCGGGACCACGGCCACGTCGACTACAAACTCGCAGTCATCACGACCGTCGCGATGACGCTCGGCATCGAAGCCGGCAAGCGCGTCGTCGACGCCCTCCACGCGGCAGGCAACGCCGACCTCGTCATCAGCGTCGCGTACGTCGGCCTGCTCGCAACAGTTGGCCTGTTCACGCTGCGCGACGCCCGCGCTACGGGGACGTCCTCGACGAGCGTCGACCTCTCAGAGCGCGTGCAGGCACTGGAAATCCCGCCGATGGTGACGCTCCGCGGTGACGTCCGTGTGTCGGCGAGTATCATCTTCGGCATCGGACTGGTCGTCGGTATCCTCTCCGGGCTCCTAGGCGTCGGCGGGGGCTTCTTGCTGATGCCCGCGATGATGTACGGGCTGGGCGTACCGGCTGCCATCGCCGTCGGGACGGACATCCTCCAAATCACGATTTCGGGTGCTTTCGGCGCGTTCGTCTACGCCCGGGACGGGTTCGTCGCGATTCCCGTCGTGGCGACGTTGCTCGCCGGCAGCGCGCTCGGTGCGCGCATCGGCGCGGGCGTCTCGAACCTCGTCGACGAGGACGACATTAAGGGGTACTTCGCGACGATGCTACTCGCAGGTAGCGTCGCTGTCGCCGCCAAACGCGTCGGCACCGCCTTAGACATCGGCGTACTCAACACCGTGAGTATCGTGCTCATCTTCGGCGCGACCGTCGTCGTGAGTGGTGCGATCCTGTTGGCTGCGGTGTGCGAGCTTCGCGACGACAACACTGGCTTCTGGTGCCGGCTTTCGGCGACGTAACTCTCTGCCGCGGAGTCTCATCATCGGTTCTCAGTCCACTATAGCACGAAATTGTGCAATCCATACAAAAATCTTATAACCGCACAGCCCCTACGACTCAGTGATACTAATGCCAGATTCGATGTCTGAACAACTCCGCAGTGACATGGAGTGCGAGGGGCTGCTGGAGTGCTTCCACGGCCTAAAAGAGCTCGACAAGGAGTGCTTCCAGGCGCTCGTCGAGGCCGAAGAACCGCTGACCGTCGACGAGATCGCCGACGCAGTCGATCGTGAGCGCTCAACGGCCTACCGTGCCGTCCAACGGCTGCTGCAGACCGGTTTCATCGAGAAAGACCAGATCAACTACGACCAGGGTGGCTACTACCACGTCTACTCGCCGACTGACCCCTCCAAGATCGCCGATGACATGCAGCGCCTGCTCAACGACTGGTACGCGAAGATGGGGCAGCTTATCCAGGAGTTCGAAACCAAGTACGAACAAACCGAAACTGCGGCTCCTGCAGCCGAAAGCTAACGCTCTACTTCTCTCTATCTCTGGTTCTAAGACTCCCATCGGGAGCAGAATTTTGCGCGGTCTCGGGTTCCGATCGGTATTTCGGGTGATGGGCTGTATTGGGTAGTATTGTATATATCTCCCAAAACCCTTAATTAGCGCTGGTGCATACGTACTGGTGATGGCAACTGATACTGCATCCGACGCTGGCACCGCGTCCACAAATGAACCGCTCCACGTCGACGGGCAGTCCGAGCTCGACGACATCGTCGCAGAGAACGACGTCGTCCTCACGGACTTCTACGCCGACTGGTGTGGGCCGTGCCAGATGCTCGAACCGACTGTCGAGACGCTCGCCGCCGATACCGACGCGACCGTCGCAAAGGTTGACGTCGACGCCAACCAGCAGCTCGCTGCTGCCTACGGCGTTCAGGGCGTTCCCACGCTGATCCTGTTCGCCGATGGTGAACAGGTCGAGGAAATTGTCGGTCTCCAAGGCGAAGACCAACTCCGAACGCTCATCGAGACCTACACCGAGTAAATGACTCAGGATATCCACGACCTCGTTATCGCCGGCTCGGGAGTAGCCGGCCTTTCAGCGGCGGTCTACGCTGCGCGGGCCGACCTCGACCCCCTCGTCCTCGAGGGCGACGAGCCTGGCGGCCAGCTCACGCTGACGACCGACGTCGAGAACTATCTTGGCTTCCCCGACGGCGTCGGCGGCGTGGACCTCGTCCAGCGCGGCAAAGAGCAGGCCGAGCAGTTCGGCGCGCAGTTCGAACACGGTCGCATCGAGGACGCGGACCTGGACGGCCAGCCGCTGGAGCTATCGCTGTCGACCGGCGACACGGTCTACACGCGGTCGCTGATCGTCGCGACCGGCGCGAGCGCGCGCTGGGTCGGCGCCGAGAACGAAGACGACCTGATGGGGCACGGGCTGTCGACGTGTGCGACCTGTGACGGCGCGTTCCACCGCGGCGACGACGTGCTCGTCGTCGGTGGCGGCGACAGCGCCATGGAGGAGGCGCTGTTCCTCACGAAGTTCGCCGACTCCGTGACGGTCGTTCACCGCCGCGAGGAGCTGCGTGCGTCCGAGATCATGGCCGACCGTGCTCGCGAACACGACGACATTCGGTTCCGCTGGAACACGGAACTCGAAGCTATCCACGGCTCGCAAGCGGAGGGCGTTACCGGCGCCACGCTCGTGTCCCATCCCGAGGGCTATCCCAGAGAGAAGGCCGAGTCCGGAGTCGACGTGGAACGGGAGACCGTCGATGTCGGCGGCGTGTTCTACGGCGTCGGCCACACGCCGAACACGCAGTTCCTCGACGGCACCGGCGTCGAACGGGACGAGAGCGGCTACGTCTTCACGCAGACGGACGACGCTGGGCGGCCCACAGCCCAGACGGCCGTCGATGGGGTGTTCGCTGCTGGCGACGTTGCTGATCCCCGCTACCGACAGGCGATCACTTCCGCTGGCACCGGGAGCATGGCTGCCCTTGACGCCGAGGAGTTCCTCGAGACACTCCATAACGCAGGCGAATCGACCGCTACTGCGATATCCCGTCCGGAACAATCTGCACCATGACCTCCAAATTAACAACCACAATCGCTCGCGGTACTGTTGGCTCCATCCTAGTGAGTGCATTTACTGGGATCGCCACAGCACAGGCCGGCAGTGGTCACTCCGGTGGGATGGGTGGAATGGGCGGCGGAATGGGTGGCTTCGGCTGGTGGCCACTTCTCTGGTCACTCATTCTACTGAGTGTGCTTCTCATTGTTGGCTATGGGGTTTACACACACGGGCGTACCCCGGCTAATGAGCAAACTCATACGGATACTGCACTGTCGACGCTACGTTCCCGGTACGCTCGTGGAGAGCTCTCCGAGGAGGAATTCGAAGAGCGTCGTCGCCGACTTGAGGAGTAATTTGAGGACAACCGTCCAACCAAATCCGCCTCTTGTGATGACTACTGTTCCTTATTCGAAGGACGCGATGAGTAGCCTTCGACGACGTCGACGAGTTCTTCTGGCGTTCGACTGAGCACCTCAAACGGTCACGAACCACCCCCGAATCACCCGACTCCTACGCGGCAGGATAGAACGTTGACTCACTTGGTGTCGAGCGCGTAAAAGCGACCGACGACGTTGCTAGACGCCTCTGCCTCGGCGTCGCGTTCGACCGCTCAGTGTCATCGACAACGCTGAAGTAAAGCAGGGCGTGCGTGTTCTCGTGGATCCGCGTCCGCCCAAGGTCGGCAACGTTCTTACGATCACGCACCTCGACGAACGGTTGGACGCCGAGTTAGCGGCTCGATGCCGGGAGCACCGTTCCAGGGTGCTACTGGTAGTGCTGTTCGAGGTGGTTGACGATGTCGTCGCTACCGTACACCGTAACAGCGTGGTCGATGTCTACGAGGTACGGAATTTGGTCGTTCCCGCCGGCCACCAGCTCGTCGTGTGTGAGTTCATTGGTCACGTCGCCACCTTGGTCTCCAGGGAGCCGCGGGTTGTGGATGACGTACGAGACGCCGAGCTCGGAGAGCTTCTCGCGGACCTTGCCGGAGTGCGGACAGCCTTCGGACTGGTAGAGTTCGAGCATCGTTGAGAGTATAGAGGCGAGCGCGCTAAAAATTGGCTCTCGACGTGGCTACTCCAGCGTGAGTTCAGCAACTGCGGCGTCCCGTTTCAGGACGTCGAGGTCGCGACGATACCGGTCGACGTCATCGTCGAATATATCGCGGAACACTCGCCTGCTGACGACGAGCTGATGGGCCTGGTCGAGACCGCCGGCGACGATTGTTGGGCCCAGAACACGCCCGCAGACGCGCTGTATCCGTTTATCCAGCGCAGTGATGACTACACGGCCGGCGAGGCGTACCGCGAGGCGGCCACGATTCCGCGCAAGAACACTTTCCCCGAAGGAGGGCGTAATTGAACGCGCTAGGCAGTGACGGCGTACGGGGGAGGGGTAACAAGCGGAACCCAGACACAGGTCAGAAATAATGGTCAAAACTATCACCGCGGAACAACTCGCGGAGAAGACCGACGCGAACGAACGGTTCACACTCATCGACACACGCCCCGAAGACAGCTTCGAGGCCTGGCACGTGCCCGACGCAGAGAATGTCCCCTACGACCCGGCCGACGGACTGAGTGAAGACCCACTGAACGGGGTAAACGAACTGGACGCCAGCCAGCCGGTCGTCGCCATCTGTGGCAAGGGCCTAACGTCGACGGCGTTCGCATTCGAACTCGAAGAGTACGGCTACGACGATGTCTCCGCGGTCACTGGCGGTATGGAGGCATGGAGCAAACTCTACGAGACCGTCCCCATCGAAACGGCTAGTGACGATCTCATCGTTCGGCAGGTCCAGCGACGAGCAAAGGGCTGTCTCGGCTATGTCGTCGGCTCGAAGGAGGCGGAGGAGGCTGTCGTAGTCGATGCGAGCCGCCAAACCGACCAGTTCAAAGTCGCCGCTCAGGACGCCGGGCTCTCCATAACTCGTGTACTCGGTACGCACGTCCACGCCGACCACATTTCTGGCAGCCCGGTACTCGCCGACAAGATCGGCGTGCCTTACCACCTCGGCGACACAGCCAGCGAGCGTGGCGTCCAGTACGAATACGAACCACTATCGGATGGAGAGACCATTGAGGTCGGCGAGGTCGAAATCGAGGCATTGCACACGCCCGGGCACACCTCCGAGATGCTGAACTACCTCGTTGACGGCGAACTCCTGTTGACGGGCGACACGTTGTTCGTTGACTCCGTTGGACGGACCGAACTCCAGTTCGGTGAGGACGACGCCTCGCGAGGAGCGGAACTGCTGTACGACTCGCTCCACGAGACGATTCTCGAACTTCCAGACGACACGACGATCCTGCCGGGTCACCTCACCGTCACGAGCGATGGTCGCTACGAGAACGGCTCACCAGGGGATCCCCTTAAGGCCCGACTCGGGGACCTCCGTAACGAACTCGACTTTCTCGGACTGGACCGCGACGCGTTCGTTGAGCGTCTGACCGAGGACGTCCCGGAGAAACCCCCGAACTACGAGGCAGTCATCGCCATCAACACGGGCAAAGACACTGTCGACGACGAGAGCGAGGCGACTGAACTCGAACTAGGACCGAATAACTGTGCCGCGTAACCGGACCGGCTCTCCCGTCGTCGTCCTCTCCGGCTGACGGGAGTGACCACCATCGGTGCACCGGGGGTTGTGGAGGTCCGTTTCCGGATTCCGGCGACGTTCGGTTCGTGAGGTGACGGCGTCCAACAGTTATGGCCGAGTCAATTACTTCTCTCACCCTCACTGCGGCGTACAGGACTTTCGATCAGCCCCGAAAATATCGACGACCAACTGATAACTATAGGCGAGTCTGATAGACTTAACCAACAAAAAGGCGGAATCGTAGCTATCTGTTGGTTAACTAACTGGCGTGAGAATTAGTCTTCAAGGACGTCGATGAGCTCCTCTGCCGTCCGACTAATCCGGCCGAGTCGGTCGCGAACGACCTCGGGATTGTCCGACTCCCACGCAGCGAGGTAGAACGCCGATCCGCTCGTGTCGAGCCCGCAGTAGCGTCCGACGACGTACGCGACGGCTTCGGCCTCGACCTCGCGTTTCGCCCGCTCGGTGTCGTCGTCGACGTCGAAGTGGAGCAGGGCGTGCGCGTACTCGTGGATCAGCGTTCGCGCAAGGTCGGCCTCGTTCTCCCGATCACGCACCTCGACGAGCGGTTGGACGTCGACGAGGCTCAGCTGCTCGCAGATGCCCTTCGCCTCGCCGTGGGTCCACTCCTCGGCTGGAACGATTCGCACCGTCACGCCGAGCTCATCAGCGGCGGCAGTCAACTGTTCGACGAGGTCGCCTGCGTCGCCGGTCGCTTCCGTGTCCAGGTCAGGAAGCGGCTCGCCCTCGGTCTGGGAGATGTCGAACACCGGCGCGGGCTTGAACCCGACCAGCCCCTCCGACCATTCCTCGGGCGGCGTCTCGTCGTACTCACAGTCGCTGTCCTCGTGGTAGCTCGGCGAGTTCTCGCACTCCGGGCACTGCTTGGTGATGATCGGCGCCCAGATCCAGATGGCCGATTCCCCTTCCTGGACGTGCCGATCGAACTCCTCCTGCCACGTTCGGTAGCCCGCGACGCGCGTCGCCTCGGGGCACTGCTGCTTGATGAGGAGCGTGTTCCGGTAGGAGTAGTCGTGGAAGCGACTCTGGACGTCCAGCCACTCCTGGAACTCCGCGCTAGCCTGCGCGTCGTCGACGCCGGCGACGAGGTCGTCGATCCACTGTTCGATAGTGCTGTTCATCTCGTCTGATCGCGTGTCGGTCTGGTCGAAGGAGACCGACGAGTCACTAGTCGTAGCCATTGTGTTCACCGAATCGAGTTCACGGCAACTGCGTCTGCTCAGACCGCGCCGCACCCCTCAGGGGCGTTCAAAAAACCGCTCTGTCGGTCAGCGGAGCTCGTGACGTTCGTCCGCAAAGCCAACCGAGACGAGGTACTCGAGGAACTCGTCGAATCGCTCGACGTCACTGGGCGTGTCGGTCGCAAGATGACGCGCCCACTCGATGGCCCACTGGAAGGCGGGATCCGTGCCACCCTTGCCGTGAATGTACCACCACCGGGCCGCTTTGAGAACCACTATGGGATTCGTCGGCGGCTGCTCACCGGCGAGCCCACGGGTGATGGACTCGATTTCGTCGGGCACGTCGGCGGAATCGACCTCCGCTGATTGCGTGTTGTCGATATCGACCGGGATCTCGTCGATCGAGACGTTGTCGGGACTCTGTTGTTGACTCACTGGAAGTCACCTCTGAGAGCTTTCGAAGGAGCCCTCGCCCTCTCGGGGGGCACGAAAAACAGGTCGCGAAGTCACGTCGGCGGGAGGTAGACGCTCTGCTCGCCGACGATCTCCTCCAGGTTGTTCCGGTGACGGTGGTTGAAGTAGCACTCGTAACTGCAGTATCCACAGATTGCGCCGGTATCGTACTCGGCGACGTACGGGCCGCGGCGAGTTCGCCAGACGTTCGTCCCGCACTCGGTACAGGCGGCGTCCTCCAGATCGGCAGGACTCGGGCCCTCGTACTCGACGTCGAGCCCCTCGTCTCGCGGTGTCGTTTCGGGCCAGATTCCGTGGGTCCTCCAAAACTCACGGACGCGAGCGAGGCTGTGGCGCACCGTCTTTCGGACAGTGACGTGGTCGGCGTCGCGACCGCTGGCGTCCCAGCCGTCGGCCGTCCAGAACTCACCGAACTGCGCGCCGCGATGCAGCCCGTTCCAGTCGACGCCGACGATGTCGGCTGGTGGCTCGTCCGTGAGTGTCGGTCTGGTCAGCTGTCGAATGGCATCGAGCTGTTTGGGCGGACTCCCGCCGAGGATGTGGACGCGCCGCCCTCTCCAATCGGCAGGGTCGGAGAACTCGTGGGCCAGGCGGTCGGCGTATCCCCGTGAATACCCGAGGACGAGGGTCTCGGGAATCGCGTCGATTACTGCTTGGGACTTCGGAACGACGATGAGCTCGGCCTCTGGATAGCTCGCTTGGATCTCACGAGCAGCAGCGACGTGGGCGTCGACGTCGTCGATTTCGTCGACGTCCCCGATGACACCGACCTGAGGTTCGTACTCGAAGAACCGATCGACGAATCGATCCAGATCGGGGTTCCGGAAGTCGTTGTCGAGCATTCCGACGGGGATATTCAGGTCCTGATACTGGGTCTGCTGGTATCCACAGTCCTCTCGGAACCCGGGTAGGAATCCGACCTTATAGGCATCCAGGGGTGAACGGCGCTCGATGGAGGAAGGCCACGACGTCGGCTTGTCTGGCGGCAGAGATTTCACTTGCCGTGTTGGAAGTTGCACTCAGATCAAGGGACATGACTGGGCTTGCGAGGCCGCTGCTGGCCGCCCCGCACCCATTCAGGGGCTCGAAAAACCGGGACTACATCATATTAACCAACAATTAGTGATACAACTCTGGATTGTTGGTTAAGACCGGGATCTACTCCTTGTCCTCACGGAGCTCCTTAGCCTTCCACTCGAGGCGTCGCAGAATATGCGTCCGGTTCTGGTTAGCATTCTCGTAGGCGACGCAGGCTCGGAGTGTCTCCATGTCGTGAATCGTCGCGATACCAGCGTTGATGAGTCGCGTATTCGGGGGCTCGAGCCGCTGTTCTGGCGAAAGCTCGCTTGCGTCTGTTGTTTGACTATCTGGATTGCTCACTGATGATCGCCTCCACCACTACTGAGGCGACAAAAAACAGCCCTCGCCGTTACCCGTCTTCTTCCTCGGGTTGGATCTGGCGGGCATCCTCTGCGAGATCATGGATATACTCCCGAAGATTCTCCATGTCCTCGCGAGCGTCTTCGAGGGTCTTGCCTTTCGCTTTCGCGATTACCTCGTCCTGATCCCTGGTACCGGTTCCACGTTTGAGCTTCACTGTGAGGGAGACGCCGACATCACTGCGTTCGACGTACTCCGTTCGTGTCGTCTGTTCGCTCGATTCAGCCGGTTCATCATCTGCACGAGATGGTTGGGTATGTTCTGACATGGGTTACTTTCGGTGATTGGTATTTAGATGGACGGTGCGGCCGGCTCGCCGGGTGTTGCGCGAAGGACTGCGTCGATCTCGGCTCCGGTGAGTCGCCAGCTTCCAGCAGACCCTGCGCAGTCCAGTTGGCTCACGACCTCGGTTTTGAACTCTTGGTAGTGGTCGAGGGCGACCGCTTCGTCATCCGTGTAATCGAGGAGGAGTGCGAGCGCGAGTTGTGCCGGACCACTACCACCATATCCCCATTCGAATCCCGAGGGACTGTGGTTCGCCAGTTCGAGACTCCGCTCTGGCGTGAGCCGTTCTTGACCGGGACGTTTCTCGACGATAGCCTGCCCGCTCTGCCGATACCCGACGTAGGCGATGTCGCAGTCGCTCGCTGGGTGTGTCTGTTCAATCGAGTGTGTGTCGCTAGGTCTACTCATCGGTCTGTTCGGGAGCTACTCGTTCGAGCACCCCCGCACCCCTCAGGGGGTGAAAAACAGCCACAGGGACTGCTTTCCCCTACGCGAGATGGGAGATATCGGCTGGTTCGTCGACATCGTCGAACTCGCCTTGTTCGACCGGCTGCCAGTCCTCACCCGGCTCCGGACTCCACCAGTCGACCTTGTAGGCACCCGGTGCGCCGAGGATCTTCACCCGTGCCGACCCATCGGGTAGGTCGCGACGGAGCTTCTCGTCGACGTGGAGGTTCCAGGTCGTGGTCGAATCGAAGCAGGCGAGGACGGCCTCCTCGTAGCCGCGTGTCTCTCGGGACTCTTGGAGTTCGACCTGTGTGTTGCAGTTCTTGCAGAACACACCTTCGAACGGAATGTGAGTGAAGACCTCCTGCCCGCAGACGGGACACCAGAGGAACTCGAACAGTGCTTCGCTGTGGCGGTCAAGTACTTCGAGACTCATTGGTTGACTCACCCGGTTGTCCCGGGCCACCACCTCGTGCCCGGCCGAAAAACAGCGCCCAGCGCTCACCCACTCACCGTTCGGCGCCGTAGATGATACGTGAGGGGGCTTCGTACCCACAGTTGGGGCAGTCGTACCACCGCTGAACTTTCGCCCCGTCTGCCGCCTTCTCGCCGACGCAAACGTCGTTGTTCGGACATTCCGGACAGCTGAGGTCCGGCGCGGGCCGCTCCCGGAGTTCGTCACGGAATGACGTCGCGTCCTTCGTCTCGTATCCCCGCGACCAGACCGGGTAGCCGTCGACGATGATTGCTCCGCGCCACTTGTACCGGTAGGAATCCGGGGCTCGATGCAGGACGGCTCGCGCACCGGTCTCGGTGTTCCGATACGCGAGCGTCGGCGAGCAGCTCTCGCGTCGCCAGTTGGTGATACGGGACATTCTTAGAAGTGGACGTCAGCGGGCACGATCCAGAGCTCCTCACTCTCCTCGAGGAGTCGATCCAGTTGTCCACGGTGACGAATGCCGGTTCCGTGTTCGGTGTACAGGAAGACCGTCGGGCCGTCGTACGCACCGACCTGGTGGAAGGCGTGCCGGGCGAGGTCCTCGTCGCGCATGATCTCCTCGTCGGAGAGCTCGTCGATGGCCTCCTTCACCCGGTCGAGATTACGCTCGAATTCCTCCTTCGTCGCCTCCCAGCCACGCTCGAGCAGGTCCTGGCCGTCATCGGAGTCGACGGGGGCTGCCGTCGGCAACTCCCCCCATCGTGCCTTCCCCGCAACGGACGTGTCCTCCTCGCCGAAGGTCACATAGTAATCGAAGACGGCGCCGGCGTGTGGGTCCGCGCCGACCAAGCGGTCGAACACTGACTTTCCGGTGGCCAGCGCGTCGTCGTGCGCCGATGCCTCTACCAGAGCGTAAATCACCATATGCATCTCGAACACCTCGAAACGCCGACGCACCGGGAATCGTTGCTCGCTCCAGCTGCGCCGGCACCCATCGCCGGCGCTCGAAAAACTCTCCTCGTGACGGCGGATTCTTAGGCTTCGTCCGCTCGTTCGACAGTGATGGTCAGGTCGCCCGACGCGTAATCTGCCTCGAAGTCGACCGCGAACGCATCCGCCTCATAGGCGGCGTGGTAGGCGCGGTGGCGTTCGAGCGAGCCAGTCGCCTTGAAGTGGAAGAATGCGGCCGCCGTGTAGGGCTTGCTCTGTGTTTCGATCTGCGACTCGACGGATGCGGGGAGCGCGATCTGGGGCGTCTCCGTGTCGATACTCGCAGCGAACGCCTTCGCTTCCTCGACAGTGGCCTGCGAATGTGCGGGCGTCTCGCCGGTGAGCACGTTTACCGGGGTTTCCGTCTTGTCGGTGAACAGGACGCCTTCGAAGGTGCGTGTCCCGAGGATTGCCTCGGGACCCAACTCGCAGTCGTGAAACGGGTCGTCCTCTGAGGTCATCGAATCACGAGCCTATGGCGGGGCTCACCCATTCCGACCCCTGAAAAACAGCAGTTGCCACGAAGCAGATCGAACTAGTAGGCTCTGTTGAAACCCTCAGGACCGGATAGATGTAGCGTGCTGAATATAGAGGCTGGTATTCAGCAATAGCCACCTTAGCCGCTTATACTATGAGGAGACGTAATGGACGCATGGACACGGACGAACAACCGCAAGCGTGGATGCTCGACTCCCAAGAAGGTGATGCGTACTGGTCTCTCGGGTCGCTCACCGTCCTGAAGGCCACAGCGGAGAATACCAACGGCTCGTTCTCGATGATCGAAGAGCACGTCCCTGCGGGACAGTCGCCGCCGATGCACGTACACCAATCTGATGATGAGATGTGGTACATCATCGACGGGACAGTGACGTTCGAAGTTGATGGCGAGCGCTTCACCGCGACGAATGGCTCGACAGTCTTTGCACCTCACGGACGGCCACACAGCTACCTCACTGAAGAAGAAACGCGGTGGCTTATGTTCGTCCACGAACCCGGCCTCGAACAGCTCTGGGCGTCGGTCGGGAGCCCAGCCGACACATGGACGATTCCAGATGATTCAGAGGTGGAAGCACAGATGAACCGCGTTATCGAGCAGCTCGAACAGTACGGGATCGAGATCGTCGGCGATCCTCTCGTTGCTGACGCCAGCTCGTCACAATAACTCCGCCGGAAAATGGATCGGAGACCGGTTGTGGCCCGGCTAGTTTGATTCACGGACGAATGCGAGTACCTCGTCAACGAAGCGGTCCGGTGCGGTGTTCATGGGTTCGTGGGCGTGCCCGTCGAAGGTAACGAGTCGGCTGTTTGGAAGCGCGCCGGTGACCACTTCCGTTGCATCTTTGTAGAACGGCGGGCTTTCACCGCCGGATAACACCAAGGTCGGCGTGGTCATTTCTACAAACCGGGCAGCATCAAACTCGTACTCAGCGATCGCTTGCAACTCGCGGGGCAATGTATTGGCAGCATTCACCATCTCCTTCCAGATTGATGCCGAGCGAGCCGCGTCGAGTTCCTCCGGCGCGAGCTGGGCGACTTCTTGCAGGAACAGAACGAGCGCCTGCTCGCGCTCACCGTCTTCCAGTAACCTTCTCATTTCAGTGACGGTCTCTTCAACGTTGAGTTCGTGATCACCGACCGCTACGGGAGGTTCGTTCAGGATGAGTTTGCGCAAATTGTCGGTGTGCAGGGCTGCCTCCAGAGAGAAAAGCGCTCCACTGGAATGACCAAGCAACGTTACTGGTTCGTCTATCGCATTAACGACTGCTGCCACGTCCTCGGCCTCTCGTTCTAGTGTGTACTCGGCAGCGTCACCACTCTCACCCCGTCCACGCCGGTCCATCGCATACACCGTACAGTCTTCCGCGAAGGCAGAACGGGCCCCGGCCAAATCCCAGAACGTGTGGAGATCGGCGCTCCCGTGCACAAGAACGAGGGGCGGGCCGCTGCCGGTTCGTTCGTAGGCAATGGGCGTGCCGTCTGCTGAGATGACGATCTCCATGATTCCTCAACTGTATCCATACGCTGTCCGATGGTGTTACGTTTTTGCAATAATAGTCCTTGAAAACGGGCGTTCGACAACGAACGGTTTCAAGATACGCGCGCTGTATGCAGCAGGCCCTCAGCAAACTATCAGCGGCTAAGGATTTCAACAGAGCCAACTATAAGTGGTTCAGACTCGCCTTTTCGAAGGGTGATTCTCCGGTCGGAATGAGCAGCTCCTGTCGGTCTCCGACTCGCTCGGCGAGTTTCCGTTTCAGGTACTGCCTCGCCGTCGACGGCGTGAAGACGCCCTTGTCGAGCATATCGCCGACGACGTCTTTGAGGGCCGCGAACTGTCCCTGCAGGTGGCCGTCACCGACCGGCTCGCCGTCGTGCCACCAAACGGTCGCGAGCGCGCCATTCCCGACCGTCTCCCCCTGTTCGACTGTCTCCGACTCGTACTGGAGCCCGAACCACAGCGTCCGATAGGCGGTCACTTCGAACGTCGTCGACACCACGAAGAACGCCTCGTGGTGGAGGTAGTCGAGATGGTCAGCGACGATCTCGTCGAGGGTGAGCCCGGTGGCGCGGGGCTTCGGCTCGACGACCGTCGACGGTCGATCCTCGTCGGCGAGATAGCCGTCGACCGCATCTGCCTCGAGGCCATCGACCAGTTCAGCCAGCAGCTGTTTCGCCCACTTGGAGTCGGCGTCGTCGCCACCGAACGGCGACTCAGCCGAGATTCGGTGCTTGAGCTTCAGGTTCGCTGCACCCCAATGGCTGTAGTGGAGCGTGTACTGTCCGTCTGTGCGTTCATACGCAACGAGTGCGCGATGTCCCATCGAGCAATCACCTCACGGGGCGACCGCGACTGGATCGCCCCGCACCCCTTCCGGGGGACGAACAACGCTACTCGTCGATCGGGGCGGGGGAACTGAGGTCCGCGTGGAGGACTTCGCCGTCGCGAACGACGTACTGGTTTGGCAGTATGGGAAAGCGGCACTTCGTCAACCGTCTCCGGGTCAAGCCCAGAGACTTGTCAGTGGACTCCCGCTCTATCCGCGCTAGGCGGAAGGCGTGTATTCACCATTCACGTTCAGCATCCCTGACTTCAGGGCCAGTTGACTGGTGGCCCATCCACCGCGAGACTTCTGCCCGCGATGGATATACTTGCAGTATCGGTTTGCAATGTTCTTCGCCGCGTTGTAATCAGCGTTCACCTCATACCCACATGACCGGCACTCGAACTGCTTGTCGTCGCGATTATCCTCGTGGGTACACCCACAATATGAGCAACGTTGGCTCGTGTACGCTGGGTTCACGAAATCGACGAACAAATCAGTAGATTCGACCTTGTACTCAACGAGTTCCACGAACTTCGCGTAGGCCCACTGCTGGAACTTGCTCCCGTTCGCAATGTTCTCGCGGATGTGAGTGAGGTCCTCGAAAATAATCCCGTCTACATCCGCATCACCGGCTTCCTCGATGAGGTCGTTGGCCTGGTTGTGGAGCCAGTTTAATGACCACTCGCTGAACTGACTACCAATAGATTGAATCGTGAGGTGGGCCGATCGAGTACCCGTCTGTTGTAGGCAGCCGCGGCGTTGCTCGTATTGGTCGCGCTTGTGGGTGAGGAAGTCTGCACTGCCAATGAACTCGCCTGTGGAGGTGACGACGAACGCGCCAGTCACGTTCAAGTCCACGCCGAGAACCACTCCGTTCTCGGGGAGATCATCACATGACTCGCTTTCTTGGCGTTCCGGTCCGTCACTCCCATAATCGGGATTTTTCAGCGTAACTTGCAGGTAGAACGTGTCCTCGTTCTCGTCATATTGGAGCGTGGCACTTGACGTATTCCAGTTGTCACTCTCGTAGTACCGTCCGAACGGCGTGTTCTCTCGCTGATTTTCAGGTGGGAGAACGTATTCGGCGGTGACTCTTCCGTTCGGCGTCGAGAGGGTAGCGTGGTCGTCGTTGAACGTCGCGGAGCGTTTGTCGTACACGATGCTCCACGAGTCGAACTTTGGTTGGCTGGTCTTCTTGCCCTGCGTCAATTTCTCGACGCCGGCCCTGACGGCTGTGATAGCGCGACGAATACCTTTCTGAACGAGGTTAGCGGTGAGCTCGGTTTCCTCCCTCAACTCGTCATACAGGGCCTCTTCGGCCCTGCTCTTGCTGGTGATACAGTCGTCGTCGTACCGCCACGCCCACTCGCTCGTTCGGTTAGCGCAGTGGAGGAATTGAGTCTTGGTCTGATGGAGATCGCCACGATGTTCTCTGGGTACGTCGAGTTTGATTCGTACCGTACGTCGTAGCGTGTCGTCCATTTGTGATTCACCTTCGTTGTTACTTTTCGGTAATATGGAATTGTTCAGTGAGGTGGGTCATCTGTTGGCCTCGGGGTTCTCTCCCCCGCACCCCTTCTGGGGGGCAATAAACAGCCTCTGGAACGAGATACCCGAATTCCGGCCTGCGACGTCGATCAGGACTCGATCTGTGTATCGGCGTCCCCGCTGTGTTGCGGTTGGGTGAGCAGACTCACGTCCTGCAGGAGAGCTCTCGCTGCCTCGATCCGCTCCTGATCTGCGTCGTCGAGTCCGGCCGTCTCGATGCGCTTGAGATTGGTGAGTGAGCGATGCAGTCGATATCCGGGTGTGTTGCGTGGGTCCATTTGAAGCGCCTCGCCGATTCACGGCGCAGAGAAACCTCTCCGGCTGCGGGTAGCTGTGGAACTGAGTGCGCCTATTAACCAACATTGAGAATCATATAGCCATTTTGTTGGTTAAGACGAACGGTGCGTCGATGGACTCGGCCCGTAGCGACCCGAGCCACACACCCGGCACTCCCAGATCGGTTGGCCCGTCCACGCCGCATCCGGGACCGACTCGCGGGTCTTGAACCGATGGTCGGTCCCCCGTCCACAGGTTTCACAGTCGAGTTCCTGCGACGTCGGTACCGACGACGCCTGCCGATCAGCCCCAGCTTCGCCGGCGGATTCGGTCAGCGCTATCGCTGGAACCAGCCACACCGCGTCGACGGCGTCGTCGAGGACCGCGTCGAGACGCGACGCGTCGCGGATGCCGTCCCCACGCTGGTCGTAGAGCCGCGTCGTGGCCTGCTCCTGACGCTCCGGCGCTTCCTGCCCGTGCCACCCAGTCCGGTCACGGGCGGCACTGAGAAGCCGCTCTCCCTCCGCTGACGACACCTGTACCGCGTCGGGGAGTGAGGGCCATTGCTCGGCCAGCTGGCGCGCCGGCGCCTCGTCGAGATCGTAGATGAGCGTATAGTCGTCGACGGCCGGCTCCGCCTCGTTAGCGGAGAGGAGGTTCGCCGCCGCGCCGCCCTTCGCCACGGCGCCGTAGAACGTGGTCGACTCGACGACCAGGTGGACGATGCCGAGGCACGTCGTCGACGCTGCCTCGTTCGTGCTAGTGGCGTCACTTCCGAGATGGTTAGAGAGACAGAACCGGCATTTCGTCTGGCCGTCTGGGACTGACGCCCCACAGGACCGGCACTCGCCGTCGGTTACCGTCGGCGCATCGGGGTAGCCACCAGAGCTCGTCGCGACGCGTTGCCGCCGGGGGGCACCCTCACAGCCGTCGTCCAGCCTCGTGTCCGGAATGTGGGACGCCTCGCCGGTCGGCCGTAGTTCCTCAAAGTCGGAGTAACGACCGTTCATAGATACAACCCTCTGGAAACCGATCCCCGCAGCTGAGAGAAGGAGTGTGTTCGCTTGCCTACGCTACTGCCGTTGTCGGTGGAAGGCTCCATTCTCCACCGGACTATATTAATACATTTAAGCATAGATCGAGTTGTGAGCTGTATGGAGGTCCGTCGAACTGTCCCGGTCAAACTTGAGGTGACCGACGAGCAGGCGGACTTGCTTCACGAGACGATTGACGAGTTCCTGTGGGCGGCCAATTACGTCGTGGACGCTGCGTGGGACGGCGAATGGGCTGAAACCCGTTCGTCCGTCCTGCATGAGATGACCTATGACGAGGTTCGCGAGCAGACGCGACTCCACAGCAACCACGTCCAATCGGCTCGTAACCGTGCTGTTGACGCGCTTAAGAGCGTCGTCGCCGAGTGGAAGAACGGCGAGTACGCTTCGATTCCGACGTTCTCCTCGCCGTTCTGCGAATACAACCAGCGCAACGCCACGTTCCATGACGACCACGCCGTGTTGTCTACCGTCGATGGGCGTGTCACCGCCGAGTACGTCTTGCCCGACAAGACTCGTGACACGCCCCACTCGAAGTACCTGCGTTCTGAACGATGGGAGACGACAGGCGCGACACTCCACTATCGCCGTGGTGACTTCTACCTCCACGTCCGAACAAAGGCGGACGTGGACGATCCCAAACCGGCCGAGAACGGAACGGTTCTCGGTGTGGACCTCGGGATCGAGAACATCGCCGTCACCTCGACTGGCGCGTTCTGGTCTGCCGACGAACTCAACCACTGGCGAACGGAGTACGTCCAGCGCCGCAAATCGCTGCAGGAGTGTGGTTCGCGGTGGGCCCACGAGAACGTCCAAGCGGTCGGACGCAAGGAGACGGGGCGCTTCGAGCAGTATCTTCACCGTATCGCGAACGACATCCTCGCTGAAGCGAGCGAGAGTGGTTGTACGGTTATCGCCTTCGAGGACCTGACGGATATCCGCGATCGGATGCCCGACGCCCGCCAGTTCCATGAGTGGGCATTCAATCGTCTGTACGACTACGTCTCGTACAAGGCCGAGGGACGCGGGATTCAGGTTAAGCAGGTAAACCCGAAGAACACGTCCCGACGGTGCTCGTCGTGTGGGTTCACCCACGAGGACAACCGCCCGTCGCAGGACACCTTCCGCTGTCAGTCCTGTGGATACGAGAACCACGCGGACTACAACGCAGCGAAGAACATCGGCTATCGACTCCTTCGCAACCAAACTGGCGGCGAAGGAGGCGCACCCGTAGGCGTGCGCTTGAACACCGGGATGCTGAACGCGAACGGGGTCAAACCCGTACCAGATTCGGTTAGAGCGGGAGTCCATGGTGAAAGTCCGCCTCTTTAGGTGGGTTAGCTTACAGAGTAGTCTACAGAGAACTTCGCTCGTCTTCGTGTTTAAATCGTAGCGTGGGTCGAACGATATGCAATACAGACGGAGAAACAGTAGGCTGCCTCAGGCGACCTGTTCCTCCAACGTATCCCGGTGTGCCCGGACGGTCGCCTTCGAGGCGTTCGCCACGTCCGCGGCCTCGGATTGCGTCAACCATCGCCCCTCTTCGCGACCGGCCTTGTAGAGGCAGGCCGCTGCGAACCCGGCCGGATGGACGCCCGTCGTGACGCCGCGCTCCTCGGCCTGTTCCGCGAGGGCTCGGGCCCGCTGTCGGATCTCGTCCGCGCACTCGAGATCCGAGGCGAGGCGCGGCACGAACATGCTGGGGGAGACGGGTTCAGCGGGGAGGCCCAGCTCTTCGTTCAGCGTTTTGTACGCGTTCGTGACTCGAGACTCCGCGACGCGGGCCATCTCACTGACCTCGCCCACCAACCGCGAGAGGCCGTTGCACCGGCAGGCTCCGTAGACGCTGGCCGCGGCGATGGCCTCGATGGATCTGCCCCGAAGCAGATCCTCGTTCTGAGCGCTCCGGAAGAGCTGACACGCCTGGTCGCGGACCGAATCAGAGAGTTCGAGCGCACTCGCCAACCGACGCACCTCGCCCAGTCCGTGGGCGAGATTTCGTTCCGCTTTCGACCGCCAGCGCCCCCGGGTCTGCTCACGGCGCATCCGCGCGAGTCGCCGTCGCTTCTGCCCCGAGAGTTCGTTCCCTTTCGCGTCGGTACCGCGACCGATCTCCGTCGACAGGCCGCGATCGTGGCGGGCCGCAGTGAGTGGAGCACCCGTTCGCTCGCGCTTCTCGTCGTCGTACGCCCGCCACTCCGGCCCGTGATCGATGCGCTGTTCGTCGATGACCAGGCCACAGTCCTCGCAGACCGTTTCGACCGTGTTCGTGGTGACCCGGCCGTCACACTCGGGACATTGGTTCGCGCTCGACTCCGTTCGGACGTCTTCGTCGAATCCGCTCTCGTAGATGTCTCTAGTTGCCATCGTTCTCACCGTGTTTCGGGAACCCGCCAGTACAGCGAGCCCCTCACCCATTGAGGGGGCAATAAACGCTAGTCGAGTGTGTGAACTAGATCATCCAGGCACAGCGATTACTACACTTTACTTTATGTTCGTCGTCGCGCAGTTCACTTATCGAATCATTCAGGCCATCTTCGCTTCGTCTTTTGCAGTCTTAGAGACACTTTACCGACACATCCGTATCTTGAATATTAGGTAGCCACCCCACTGCCCGCAGAATTCTCTTCATCACTTCCCATACTCTCGGATTCCTCACGGTCGCCTTCCCCCGCTTTGCTGAACTCCTTCATTGAGATGCGGCTCTGTTCGAGCCTTCTCATGAGGGACGAATCCGACTCGGCCATAGATATGATTATCTGGTACTCGTCCAGATATTCGGGGAGGCTCGTAAGCAGGTTAGTCACGTCGTGGCGATTGTTCTCATCCATGTCATTCGTCATGGGAGAATCAATTGTCAGCATCCGAATCGCCGGTGCATTCGACTCTTCTGTGAGAAGGTTCAGTACCGCCGAGTGGAAGAGTAATGAGTGGAGCGTTGCTTCAGCAGTTTCACGCTCTGCTCTATTAGATTTGAACTGTTGTTCCGGAGAGTGAAGCGTGAAATGGAAGTTGTTTTCTGAATCAAAGGTGACGCCCCTCGCTTCGGCGAAAGTCCCACGCTCAAACTTAGGCAGAATCTCTTCTTCCATCTCCTCACGGAGCCTTGCTTTGAGTTCCCTTCGCTGGTCTTTCCTCACTCTATACACGATGCCGTGTAACGTTTCCAGCGCTTCGTCCAATTCTCTACGCTCTTCCAAGAGGTCGGCTAGATGGTGGTTGGCACGGAGTTCGTATTCCAGTCGTTCTATGTCATTCTCAGTTGATTCGATATCAACCTCGGTACTAGCCGCTTCTTCGCGGAGATCTCGGATTTCTTGCTCTAGTGTCTCTCTTTGCTGAATCACGTCCTCGAAGTCCTGCTCCTCAATATCTTCCCTCACCTCCTCAATTTCTTCTTCTGTGGATTGGATCTGCTGTTCTAGCTGCTCAATCTCGTATTCAAGATCGTCTCTCTGTGCCTCTAACTCCTCCAGTTCCTCACGCTGCTCTTCTCGTCTGTCGAATACTGAACCGTCTGGTTGATGCTCCTTTTCGACACGAATGAGTTCATCATCAACATCCTTATCGCAAAGAGGGCATTGCTGGTCTCGCAGAAGGCGCTCACGCTGCGTACCGTCCACTGTATTCGTACAGACAGGGCATCGGTCTGGTACAGTCATCAGTGAGCGAAGTTCTTCACCGATATCTCCGATATCGTCAATCAGCTCGGAGTCTTCGTATCGCTGGATCTTACGCTCAGTTTCCCCCAGCTCCGAGACTTTTTCTGCCCGCTGCGTCTTCAAGTCGGCACGTTTAGACTGTAAGACGCCAATACGTGACCGCAGTTCGTTCAGCCGCTCTTCGGCATTTGAGCCTTGTTTGAGCGATTCAAGACGTTCGGTCTTGCTTGCTATTTGATTCTCCAGCTGTTCTCTCTGACGCTGAAACGTAGTTAGTCTCTCCCGAGCGTCTTCTAACTCATGTTCCAATTGCTCAATTTGGCTCGGGGCCTCCGCCATTTCATTAGAGATATCGGCTTCCTGTTCCCGCCAATTCTCGATTGCATTTAGTACGTTTGTAAGATAGATTCCGAAACTGATGTCAATCACTTCAGGTGCTTTCGACCAATTGAGGAAGTGGAGGAAGTCGTGTGGCATCAGGAAATACAGTGACATCAATTCATAGACTTCGTATCCTCGGTTCACGAACGGCAAGATGCCTATTCGCTCGAAAACCTCACTCGGCTGGTTATGTCTATCCTGAGGAACATCACGCTCTTCAGGAGGAACTACATCTTCCCCCGACGTTTCTGTGATAGTAGGCTCATCATAGTCATACAGCCCCCCGCCTCGACCTCGCCTCGTCATGCTCCTGTCTATCAGGAATGACGAGGTGTTGGTAACCCACTCTCCGCGCGTATACAATTCGTCGGCCCCATCTCGAATCAACTCCGTCATTCGGTGGGCCTGCTTGTCATCTGGGAGTCCAAGGAGGTTGAACTGTATCGCATTTATGAAACTAGTCTTCCCTTGCGAATTCAACCCATGGATGATTTTACTCTCTCCACCGAAATAGACAGATCTGCTTGAAATGTTCTGGAATGATTGGGCTGACAAACTTCGCAGCTTCACCGATCTCGGTCCGTATGAGAGTTCAGAGTAGTGTTCGGAGACAAAGTCCAGAAACTCGTCTACCTGCTCCTCGTCCAGTGATTCTTCATCCTCAAGACGGGACTCAATTTCTTCAATAGGATTCAATTCAGGCAATTTGCATCCCCCCTGCAATAGTACTGAGTATATCCCCCTCTTCAGGATCGAAGAACCGAGGACGTCCAGTCAGTAGCACGCGACCATTCGGGGTCGTAGAAAACTCATTAATGCTTGTGACATGGTCTTTTAGTTCATCGATTGGCATATCCCCGAAACGCTCTATGATGTCTCTTTGACTGATGACCCATTCTCGAAGTAGGTCACTCTCTGCCTTCCTCAGCCCATCGAATTTTGAATTATACCTCATTGTAATCATCTCCCCAGAACTCCCCAACTGGAGTTCGAATGGCGTGTACTGATTTGGGTCGTACTCATTGCTCACTTTTTGTTCAAACAACGTCCAAGCTAGTAGCCTGTCCTTGTCACGAGAGAGCCGTGTCGAGTGTAGTCCGTCCTCTTTTTTGCGGAATGTGTACCGATAACCCGTGAACTCCAACGAGCCAAGGTCTGTCCGTTGGTGGCGGGCGGAATGGACTGGTGTTTCCTTTAGCTCGTTGTTCGTGAGGTACACCAAATAATGAAGACGGTTGCTTGGCTCCAGACTGTCGTTCCCCGTGTAATCGAGGTAATCCCGAACCAATTTAATGAGAAGTACGAAGTCCACGATCTGGTCAAGCCTGTACTTGAGTTTATACGAGGAGTCGAACGCACCTTCAATATCAACGGCGCCCTCCCGAAACGTGGCTATCGTCTCTTCCGCAATATCTTTTTCTTGAAGATATCCGACCACACGATGATGAGAGAAGACCTCGCTGTTGAGAAACTCAAAATAATCATTGCTGAGATCATATGAGTCTGCGTTTCGTTGCTCCTGATGGACCTCGCGAATAATGGACAAGAAGCTGGAGAGATCGTCGCCTGAGAGACCGAGTTGCTCGCCCACTCGTTCGGGGGCTCTCCAGTTTCGTGACATTATCCTAGGCTGTTCTGGATTCGATGAACTTCATTCCTCCACTCGATGATGCTCCCACAGCCAAAGGTGGGGTTAGCGCTGTACTCCAAGTAGTCTTCAACCTTAGTGAGTAGGCGTTGCTCACTATAGACAATGTCTGGCTTAGTTGAGAAGGTCTCAAGTTCGGTCTCATCGGCATCGGTTAAATCGTGAATCTGAGAGTCCACCCAGATTATGACATTCCCTTCCCACGGAAACGTGCGTATGAGGTACTTGAAGTCCGAGAATAAGTCTTGTTCAACTACACAGTCACAGTCGATCAGCCAGATGCTGTTCTCGTATAGAAGACGGTGGTCATCAATTCCTCCTTCAATAGCTTGAGAGAGACACCCAGCATGAGGCTCAAGAATCACACTATCTCCGTAATTGGTAACGTGTGGTTGTACCTCATTCACGATCTCGGAAAGCGACATCCCATAGCACGAACTATTCGGCGTGAACAGAGCAACTCCTTCCGGATGAAATTCGACAGTTTCGCCTTCCTCGACAGGGTCAATCGTTGCTCTGTTGGCCATTTGTGACGCTGTTAAAGGCCGAGGTCTGCATGTCACTTAATTGCTTCCTCACAAACTGATATTGTTCACTGAGTGTCTCCCACTTTTCGTTCATTTCAGTAACCGAACCAACATCCGCACCAACCATTTTTCGTTGGCCGCCTGTGTTATACTTCTGAAATTCCTCATACCACTCATTAAGACGTTGCTCAACTTCCAAGGCATCATGCATAGGCTCGTTAGAGAACTCAGTTTTGAGTGAGAGTACGGCCCCGTCGATAGCGTCGGTGTCTGCTTCGATTGCCCCCTTTGCTGAGGACTGTAGCTTTTGACACTCCGAGAGAAATCTGTCAATCAAATTTTTCTTCCTGTTTTTGTCCGTCCTTGATAAGGAAGCTGTGGCATTTGCACCAGCCAACAGGACTGAATATATCGATGACAGTATACCCCCCGCCAAGAGGTCATCATTCGTGGGGATGATAAGCTCTGTCTTTGGATATATCAAGAGAAGATATCCGATATATACAATCACACACCCGACAAGAAGATTGAGAACTACTGATTTGAGAATATAGTTGGGGGAATGTAGGAGTGGGGAATACGTACTCGCTCCTGCCCTGGACAAGAGCCAGAAATTGATAGACACAGTAACGCTTACCGCCACTACAAGAAGAATAGTCAACTGATAGGTTGTGTAGGAAGGGAAGAAGACTGGCTGTTGACCGAGGAGGAGTGTGATAATGATAGGAACTGTTGCAACTAATGTCTGAGCAATGACGGCTGATTGCCGTCCAAACCACAAGAGTTCGACGAGACGGCGAGTGAATCCTATAGACATACCTTGGTGTAATCGCCTCGGAGGTCCTCCGGAGTAATTAATTTGGGTTAGAATACGGTACCGGCTTCAAAGTCCCTTTTTCGATATTCGCACTAAAAAGGTAGACTACATCACTTCGTTTTCGTTCAATGACCGGTCGTGGCTGCGCGCGCAGCGAAGCGAGCACGGAGCGGAGGGTGGGGCGGCGGGGTCTGGGCCGGTCCGGCACACAGCAAAAAAAGAGGATCGCCCCGACTGGCTATTCTTCCCACCACCGACCGCGCTCCGGGAACTCAATCCGGGACCACCCGGTCAGCGCGATTGAACACCGACCTTCGTACCAGTTCTTGGCTGCTGCCCGGAACCGCACCTTTTGACCTTCACGCACCACTGTCTGCCCGGATTTCTCCCAGCAGGTGAACTTGATTTTCCCGCTATCATCCGCTATCAGCCCGACTTGCTGGATGCTTGAGGAGGAAGGCTCCCAGAGGGTCTCGATTGTTCCTTCGACCGTCACTTCACCGACCGGGACGTCCGGCACGTCCGCGATGGGCACGATCGCCCCCGGCGCTGCCTTCAGTTCCTCGAGGGTCTCCAGCACCGCCTTCGTGACGTCCCGACCGCGTGCCACCTTCTCGGCCAGCTGCTTCGCGACGACCGCTCTCGACCAGCCGCCTTTCACTTCGTCGCTGATCCGCATCGCCTGCTTGTTCACCTTCGCGAGTACGTCTTGCGTCAGCTTCTCACGGGGATCCGTGCGCTCCGCCGGCGCCGGTTCGTCACGGCCACACAGCTCGCTGACGACTTCTCGCGTGCGCTGTTCCCGGCCCTCCTGCGTTCCCAGCTCGGCCTGGGCACTGATGCGCTCCAGTTCGGCTTCCCGCGCCCGAATGCGCTCTTCCTGTTCGAGGGTGACGCCGTGAATCCGGTCTTCGCTCGTGTCCGCGATCCCGTCCGGGTGGTTCGCATCCACCTTCGCCTGCGTCTCCTGCTCGACCGCCGCCTCGAACTCCGGCGTCTCGTCGACGACCGGGAAGCCGTCTTCATCGATCGTCTGACCGCCCGCTTTCTCGAATGCCTGTTCATCGACCGAAACGACCTTTCCGCTTGCGTTGTTACTAGACATTGGTATCACACCAAGGTACCACTGAAGGCGCTCACGCGCCGACACCGCGATGCTACTACATCGCGGTTTTCCGACGACAACGACCGACAGAACCATCTGCGCGCTCTCGCTCGCGCCTTCGCGAGCGCCCTACCGGGCGCGAGCGAGAGCGCGCCTGCATGAGGTGACCCCAACCAGCACCGCGCGCCGACCCGCCCGGAGCGAGCGGCCAGCGGAGTAAGCGTGGGGGGTGAGCAGCCACGCCGCGCAACCCCTCGCGCTTACCCGCTGGCGTCGAGACCAGATTCATTATAGCCCGGAACGGGCGCGGGCGGTGCGGAGAGCGCCCGCACGCCCGGAATGGTCGGTCGCGAGCGACGCGGAGGGCGGCAGCGGCGAGCGGGGCGGGCCGTCACGTACGCACCTGTCCAGCCGGCTAGGTCGCTCGGTGGGCCATCTACAGTCCTGGCGGACTCAGAAAGGGCGAGGCCGTCTCGATCGTCCCCCGACCCCGCAAGCACCGCAGGCACGAGGCGCGCAGCGGCGGTCGCGGGACGTCGAGCGGCCGAGGGCTTTCAAAGACGCCTACGAGTCCGTGTTCAGTTCACGGAGAACCTGTGTTGCGACAGTTCCGATCCGAACACCATCCAGTGCCGCCACATCGTGATCTGCAGCAGCCGTCCGAAACGGGACGCCGTCGACGAGGATCCGACGGATGACCGCCTGGACGACTGCGTCCCCGTATCGATCGACAACCGTGGCCATCGTTTCATCGAGATGTGCATCCGGGTGATCCGTTCGCGGAGTAGCCGCACGGTCGAGCAGCCGCTCACAAACCCTGTCGACAGATGGATGCGCGGAATTGCCAGTTCGTTCTTGGACGTCGTACACGGTCGTGTGATCGGTCAGTCCTCGGTCGGTGATTCGAGATACGCTTCGAGTGCGTCGACGACGGTCTGGACGAACGACTCCTCGAGGCGGCCCTGGCGTCGAACAATCGCGGCGTGCTTCGGCGACGCGATGGCCCACGGCGAGGCGTAACTCTGCCGAGGCATCCCGCCCTCGACCCAGTCGGTGTCGTCGAGGGGAATCCCCTCGTCGTGGGGTGTCGTCGTGAGTGTGACCGTCATATACTCCTCGTCACCGAATGGATGCGTGTCGTTGTTGAGAATCAGCCACGGACGAGGGTTCTCTCCCGACTTGAACGGGTCAGGTCCCCAGACGACATCCCCACGCTGATAGCTCATTCAGTCGCCTCGTCCTCGTCGTCGACAGCGTGCTCCAACCATTCGTCTATGTCCTCTTCACCGAAACGGTCGTTGGCCGCTCGCGTACTCTCGAGCATGCTGGCGTACGCGGCGACATCATCGACCTCACCGAGCGCCCAGTAATTGCCCTTGTGCCGGACGAGCCCTCGGTCTTCGAGGCGGGAGAGGACGACACTGATGCTCCCTGCTTTGACGTCAGTTGCGTCGCGAATCTCGCTCTGCGTGAACGCCTGGTCAGGGTGCGCAGCGAGGAAGCGCATCACGCGGTCCGCGTTCGTCTCCCCGGAGCGCTGGAGGTGATCCTCGGGGGAGGCTTCGAAGGTCTCGATGTCGATGGGCATATGTATTTCTTTGTCGGTGAGTGTATTAGGTGTATCGGCGTATTTCAACGTGATGGTGCGCGGGGCTATCGGGTGAGAAGCTAACTACTGCTCAACCATATGCTCCTCCAGGTCGCGCGTCCAGTACGTCGCGAGCCCGCCCGGACTACAGCGGGCGCACAGCTGCAACGGTCCTTCGAGGTGCCCGAGTTCCACCCGGAACCGGGTGAGCGCCGCAAGCGTGTCGACGACCAGGCCACAGCCGTCACAGGCGACGTGATCGCGCTCCTCGGGATTCGGCTCCGTCTGAATCGCACAGTCGACGCAGATCGGGTGGGTGACCCGTTCGTCCTGTCCCCAGGTGTGGGCTTCGCCAGTCTCGGTACCGGGCGGAGCGTCGCAGAACGCACAGCCGACGAGCGTTTGCTGCATCACTCTCCCTCCGCGTCGGCGTCGCGGCCGGCCGTCCAGCCACGGTGGAAGACGGCCAGCTGCGTCGAAGAGTCGAATGCGGCGCCGCTCGGCTCGTGAACCAGAACGTGGTCCTCGGGAACCGGAGTGACGACCTCCGCGTCGACGAGGTCGTTGACCAGCCGTTGGGCCGTCGCGTCGTCGATGTCCGCCGTGTCGACGCCGGCGGCGTCGCGGTCCTGGGCGAGCTGTGCTTTTTCGAACTGTTCGTAGTCACGACTCGTGTCGTCGTGAGGATCGGGACCAGGCATGGTGAGTCACGGCGCGCACACTGTCGCGCGCTGCACGCCTCCCGGCGCCGATAAATAGTCTGCGCGAGAAGCGTCAGTCCGGTCGGGGGTCGCGATAGCCGATGACGGCGACATCGTCGATGAACAAGACGCCCTTCATGAAGTCGAGCTTCGTCAGACTGTGCTGGTAGAGGTTATGCCGGCCAAGGTAGTTCACCGGCACCACCAGACAGCCGAACTCGATTTTCGGCCGGCCATCCTTCTGGGTGCGGTACCCTTTCTGGAACTTGAGGAGGTCGTCGCTGACGTTCTTCCGCTCGCTTTTCTCAACCTCGATGGCGATGCGAGCGTCGGCGTCGTAGAGGTCGACGCTGTAGTTAAACCCCTGATGCGACCAGAGTTTGCAGTTCGGGTTGTAGCCGCCGGCGGCGTCCCCCTCGTACTCGTACTGCGAGAGCTCATCGGCGATTGTAGCATCGAACCCGCCGACCTCCGTGTGTTTCGTCGAGCCGTCGAAAACGCTTGTCGGAACGGCTTCGACGGCCGTCTGAATCGACGCCAGCGACTCATCCGGAAACGCCTCGGACGAGGTTTGGGTGCGGCGCTCGCTCAGTTTGGTGACCTCCTCGACGACGACCATACTCGCTCTCGACGAACAGCGGCCCGATAAAACCCGTCGGGACTGCCGTTCGAGCGGACCGGCCGCCAGGATACACTCACTCGGGGTATAGGGCGGTGGGTGGGGGCGAGGGAGTGGACCCACCTTCAACGTTAACCAACAGTGTGTCGGTATCGGTTCGGAATGTTGGTTAAATCTAGCCGCTACGGCGTTCGGAGTTCTCGAACTGGCTTCACGACGAAGGTATCTGGCTCGCTGGCTGCTTCTTCACCTGACCGCTCCGCCGTCGTTGATGCCGACCGCGTGAGCTGAGTGATGAGCTCGTCGCGAACGGTTCGGCGAGGGACGGTGGTCTCGTGCCGGCCCAGCCGGTCGTCGAAGTGCCGCTTCTGAAACTGCTCGCCGATGTCGTCGCCGGCGACGTACTGCGTCCGCGACGACCGTCCGACCTGCCGGGAGACGAAGACGGCGCCCACGGCTTCGTGCGTGAGTTCGACGAGAGTACACTCCACGAGGGCGACGACTGACGCGTGACCCCGGTCGGTCGGAACCGTCATCTCGAGGTCCGCCCACGGTGCCTGGTCGTCTGGGGTACTTGCCGCTTGATGCGCTGCTCGTGTCTTGCTGCGTCGTTCCGAAGCCATCGTCTATCGGGGGCACCTGATGCGCCCCGCCACCCCCTCGCGGGGGCAACAGACTCCACCTGAACACACCCGCTGAAACTATGCGTTAAATCTGATACATTTCTGAATCCAAACTCTGGATGACGGTCCCTCGGCCTGAGAGAGCCGGCGGCCTTCGCACACTGCATATCGCCTCTTTCTTTGGACGAAATCCGCGATATGCAAGACGCTATGACGGCCTCAAATCGCAGAAGAACTCCGTCGGGCTGATTTGAGGCGGTAGAAAATACCTCGACGAGTTCGGGATTAATTCTGCCAGTTCTAAAATTGCTCGACGACTGGGTGACGACGGTAATATCGCGCACATCTGGATTTCTTTGGGTCGCTGCTCTACCCACTCTGGATCGCTCGAAGTTCCTCAACTCAGTGCCTCGAATCCTGAAATACCCCGATTCACTCGATTATGGTCGTGTTAGCCACTGAAATTGCTCGACGGGGAACCAGAAGGGTCTGGCAATAGGCTGTACCACAGTTATCAGAGTCCCGAGGGAAGCCTATGAATTAGAATTGCTCAGTAGGCCCAGCGGATTCCTCCTCAACCTGATCGTACATCTCGTCCGGGAACGGGAGGCTGCCCCAAATGGAGTAGGGACACTGGTCCTGGCCGATGCAGTAGCGCTGCAGATCGTCGTTATCGCAGTTCATCGGCAACGGCGTGTCGCCGTCGATCGTGTTCGAGAACTCGTATCGAACCTGGTACTCGGTCTCCTGTTCGTCGTACCACGGCCACCGAGAGAAGACATCCTTGAGGTCTGCGACGATCTCGCCGAGGCTGCTGTCCTGATACTGGGGGAGCCACATCACCATCCGCGCAAAGTTGTAGAGGTCCTTCCGTACGGGCTTCTTCTCGTGTAACCGCTCCTCCATATTCGCCATACAGGGGAGTTCGAAGAGATCCTCAATCTCCCGCACCTCGATCTGTTCGGCACCAGTCCCGGCTCGCCCGATTCGGTACGTATTGACGCGCCCATCGCGGTCGATGGTGACGGCCGAGTGGGACTCGTGGTCGGCTAGCGTCTTCGCGAGACTGCTCGGACTCGATATCCAATCCGTCACGGATGATTCCCAGTCGTCCTCGGTCTCGTACGCTTCCACCGCTCGATAGAGCTCTTTCGCCGAATGGAACTCTCCTTTCTGGGCGACGTCGTCAGGGGCGTCACTCAGCGCCCGACGAAGCACTCGGATCGTTCGTTCCCCACGGTCCCAGTTCCGCCAGATACGCTCGTGATGACCGGTTTCGAGAAAGCGGTCGATCCGTTCCGTGATCGCCGACTGGTTCGTGGTCAACCACGTCAGCTGGTCGTCGGAGAGCCCGTCTTCTTGCACCCGCAGGAGCTTCTTGAACGCCCGCTCGGCGTAGTCCCGATACTTGCTGTCGAAATCACCGACCGGGACGTACAGCTTGTTGTCTTTCACTCGCGTCAGTATCTCCCCGCCATCGTCACTCCCCGTCGACCCCTGGTCCTCCCGAACGAGACATTTGCGTGACGCTGCGGCCATCGGGATTTCGAGGTAGAGGCCTTCCCCGAACTCCGGCATCTCTGTGATGCCCGTACAGACCCGGCCGGGATGCGGCCCATCCTCGCCGGGTTCCTTGCTGTACAGCACGTCGGCGATGTCCTGCTGGAGCGCCCCATCACCGCGAGCACGGATGAGGGAGGCGAGGTTGTTGACGTACAGCTCCCGGATGTCGTAGAGCACCTGGATGTTCCGTGGCGACGCGTGCTCGAACTTCGGGTGCTCCTTTACACAGATCGCACTCAGCGTTGCAAGCACGGCGAGCGTCCCGGGCTCGTCGACGAACGGCTCCTTCGCGGCGTCGGCACGAACCTGCTCTTTGAACGCCGCCGTACCGAACCGCTCGAGATCGTTCACGAGGTCCTCGGGCTGATCCTCACCCTCGACGACGTATCGGTTGTAGCCACGCGTAAACAGCTGATTGATGCGGGTGTTGCCGTACTCCAACGGGAGTGCTGCGACCCGATACGCTGCGTCCTCGTCGTCAGTGGGCGTACTGGGGCTCATTCGTCGATCACCTCGGGTGTGGCCGACCGCACGTCGAACGCCGGGCTCTCGATGGGCTGGACGATGCTACAGACGTCGGCGTGCAGCGAGTAGGGCAGGCGGGCGACGCGCCGGCGGTCGGCCGTCACGACGGGGTCGATCGGGATGTCGTACGTCTCGAGGAGGAGGTCGTTCAACACCTCACGGCTCTGCTCGTCGTACCGGTGCGCCGTGTCCGTATCGAGGAGGTAGACGTGGACACCCTGCCCGCTGTACACGACCATCGTCTCCTCGGCGTCGAAATCGTCCTCAAAGATGTCTCGCACCTCGAACCCGTACTCGATGGCTTGGTCGACGTCTTCGAAGGCGTACGGATACCCGATTGGCTCGGCGTCGAGGATGCCGGCGGCGTCAAGAAGCGCCTCGTCATCTCGATCATCGACGTCGTCCGAGACGGCATCCGCGGCTCGTTTTCGAGCGATCTCCTTGGCGTCGATATCGACGAGGAGGACCCACGGTCGCTCCCAGTGATCGAGTGCGTAGTAGACAGCGTCGGGGCGTGGATCCGGTTGCTCCAAGACTTCTGGGTCAGCGAGTGCGAATTCGCTTCGACCGAGCGGGTCGTTCCGTGCGGGATGGCGAATGAACTCAACGACTTCCTCGAAGCTGCTGAACTCGGCAGTCGTTCGATCTCCCGATGGATCCGTTTGCCACGTATCTCGCCGGATGAAGTCCTTATCCGGCACCTCGTCGGTGCGCACCGGGTGGGCCTCGCGGAAGGCGACGGCGTACTGCTTCGGGCCCGTCGCCGAGATGAAGTCCGGCAGGTCATCGACATAGCGGGGAAACTCCTCGGCGTAGTAGGCGTAAATCTCCTCACGAGTTGCCTGTCGCCACGTCATGACTCGAGTTCCTCTTTGAGATTTTTGAAACCTCGAACGGTGGTCAGGCCGTCAGCATCGAATTCGTCGACGGCGTCTCTGATGTTCGCGAACGACCGCGCCGACCGCCCACTGACAGGCTCGTCGATCCTGTCGGCGTCAGCCAGCGCGCCAAGCACCTCGATGGCCGTCTCCCGAGTGTTGAACGCCCAGACTGCGTCGCCGTCCACGGCGCTGAGCTTGTCGTAATCCTCGACTGGGGCGTGCCTGTTGTTACTCGCGAGCTCCGCTTCACCTGCCCAGACCAGATTGCCCTCATCGTCGACCCCGGCTACATCCAGTACCGTTCCATCGTCGTATTCGTAGTACGGTTCGACGCGAACCACGTCGTCCTGCTGCTGGAGCCACGACTCGAGGAGCCGGACGCCGACCTTGTGCGGGGTTTTTTCGCCGAGGTCACCCTCGCCGGGGCCGGCGTTCAGTTCCTTGCCGAGGAGATCTCGTCCGGCCGGAAGCACGGTGTAGTACTTGCGCCCCGCTGCAGATCCCTCGTCCAGTAGCTCCTGTTCCGTGAGCCGCTCCAGATTGAGGTCCTCGTAGTCGTCCCGCAGCTGGCGCATACTCTTCAAGAGCGTGTACTCGTCGTCCTCTCTGTTCATCACGTCGAGGACTCGGCTCAGGAATCGCACGTCATCGCGACTAAGCCCGCGTTCTCGAAGCTCGTCATCGGGAACGGGTACGCCGCTGTCCTGAACGGGCGTCGATCCGTTCGCCGGTTGCTCCGGCTGGTTGCCAGCTGGGTCCTCGTCGCTAGCAGCGGGGTCTCCGAACAACGAACTGAACTCCCCGTGGTCTCCATCGGACTCGCTGTCCGTCTCGGGTTGAGTCGTCGACGTCGACCCGTCCTCGCTCGTCGCTTGGCTGATAAACGCGGATTGGTTCGGGTCGTTCCCCGTATCTCCATCAGCCGACGAGACCGCCGGGTCGGCTCCTGAACTTCCCCAGCCCGTCTCCTCCGGAGCAGGGCTCGATTCAGTCGTCGCTGTTAGTCCGTACTGGGCTGCTGTGCGCTCGACCATCCGTGGCCGGGAGACGGACTCGAAATGGTCTTCCTGCGGCTCTGTGAGCGGCTGGGCGCTTTCTGGATGCCCCGGCGCAATCGGGAGCGGCTTCAGCGAGAACGGCGGCGGCCCAGTTTCTCCGAACGACGGGCTCGGGAGCTGGGCGATCCACTCCCCACTCGGGAGCGTGTTGATCCGGTTGCGGAGTTCGGTCGGGCTGAGGTCCTCGTGGGCAAGCGACTCCGCGAGGTCTCGCTCGATCGAGATGTTGCCGATGAGCTTCGTCTTGATGTTGTTCAGCACCTCGTCGTAGGCCCGCTCGTTCCGATTCCGGACCTGCTCGGGGAACTGCATCACGAGGCCCATGCTCAGGCCGAACGACCGGCCCTGTGGCAGCAACTGTTCGGAGACGAGCTTCGTCGACGCGACCGGCGCCGCCTCCTCGATGATGAGGTTGGTGAGCTTCTCGTAGTCCGTCTGGCCGTCGCGTCGGCGCACCTGGACGGCGTCCCAGAGATTGCTCAGCAAGAGGAGTGTAATCGCACGCTGGGCCTCCGGACGGAGGTCCCCTAAGTCGAAGATGATCGTCGCGTCTTCATCGAGGAACTCGCGGAAGTCGAACCGGTTGTCGACGTACTCGCCGGCGTCGTTCTGTTCGGGAACGTGGCTGAAGATCCGCCGGAGATGCGCGTCCTCTTTGAGCTTGTCGAGGCGGTTCCCGACGGCGTCCAGCGACACCTGGAACTGGTGGTTGTCCTTCGCAAAGTGGCGCGTCAGCGACTCCTCGATGTTCTGGTTGTCCGCCGAGACCGGAGGGATCGTCTGCTCGCGTTGCATCCGGAGGGAGGCGGCGAAGAGGTCGTCTAGGCCGAACACGTCGCTTCCGTACTCCTCGTCGAACAGCGCCTTGATGAGGTAGCTGAGGATCTCGTTCGCGACGAACGCCTGCCCGTACTGCTCGCGTCCCATAATCATCCGGAGGATATCGTGGAAATGGTCGACCTTGTCCTGAATCGCGTCCTCCCGGTTGCGACCGGCCTCGAGTGCGGGGCGGATGTCGAAGAACGAGAACGCGGGAATCGTCTCGGGGACGCGGAAGTGGTAGACGTCGTCCAGGCCACCGAACCGCTCGTAGTGGCAGCGCAGGTAGTTCTCGCACATCCCGTCACCCTTCGGATCGACGAGGACGACAGGGCCACCGGTCGACTCGCGCAGGGAGAGGGCGTCGTTGATGATGGCCTTCGACTTCCCGCCCCCAGTCGACGCGAACCGCCCGTAATGCGTGGGCAACAGATCTGGCGGGATTTGGATCGGATCCGGTCGCGGCTCCCCGTTATCGTCGAGGGCGTACCCGATCTCCATCCCGTCCTGGAACTGCTGGATCAGGTCGGGATTCGGCCACGGGAGCGGATTGCGGCTCTGCTGTTCGGCTCTGGTTCCCCGGGTTCCCTCAACGGTCAACTGTTCGGAGGAAGGGACAAGGACGAAGTTCGCGAGCTCCGTCCCGCTGAGGACCAGCTCAGGCCGGGCCTTCCCCCGTCCCGTCGTCAACTCGCGATTGAGCAGACGCTGGAGCGCGGCCCGTGCGTTCTTCTCCTTCGTTTTCTCACGAAAACCACTCTCCCGGAGCCGTTGTCCCTCCACCTCGTAGAACGGCCCATCGAGCGTATCGAACACCGGGAGGAGCGAATCCATGCGAGCATCGAGATCCTCGCGAGAGCCATCAGCAGGGACGCCGACGGCGCGGATGTTGGCTGTGAACGACCGTTTGGCGTTCTTCGCGTCGATGTACTCGATCCGTTTCTCGACGGACTCACTGAGTTGTCGTTCGTCCTGGTCGCTCCGATGGTCCTCGACCTCAAGGAACGAGCCGACGACCTCCTGGAAGAACGTGTCTCGGCCGTCGACGAGGTCCTCTTTCCGCACTTCCGCGTCGGACTGCCAGCTGCTGCGTCGCTGGAAGACGACTTGGAACGCAGTCGGTGCTGTCGCCTCCATCAGGTGGTCGATGAGCGTCGCGAGCGCGGCACCGGGTTGGTCGACCGAGGAGAGATTCCCGTCTGACTCGTCCGCTGTGAACGGCGTCAGCGACGTCATCCAATCCTGCTTCCGAGATGCGGACCCACACCACTGGACACCGAGCGGGGAGACGGCGTCCTCGGCTGGCCGTGCCAGGATTGTCCCCCTCGGCGTCATCGTCGGTTTCTCGATCGATGGCCGCTGCTCGTCCTCAGGGAGTGTTTCGGGTGGGGCGAGTTCGAGAACAGAGTCGCCGAGGACAACGTGATGGTCGGGAATTGTGGCGGCTACCGTGCCGCCGTCGACGACCGGGTCCGTATTGGCTGCGTCGCGGTCAGCCGGCTCTTCGTCGACGTGCTCGTACTGCTCCCCTGGGCCAAACTCGTACTGAAGCCGCCCGGCTTCATAGTGCTCGACGAATTCCTCAGGTGTCAACTCGACCGGCTGAATGAGCCGGGCGGCGACATCGACGTCGACGCGTTCAATATCGAACGTGGAAGGGTAGATCGAGCGGAGCCGCTTTTCGACTGTATCGAGGTGAGCATCGGCGCCGTAGAAGAACTCCACCGGCTCATCCGGTCCATCACTGATCGCGAGGAACTCGAACCGAGGCGGTGTCTCGCTGTTGAGCGGGTTCAGCTTCGCCCCGAGGCCTGACGACCCTGGCGTCGTCAGTTTGTGGAGACTGTCGAGGACGCGGGGGATGCTCTCGGCATCGAGTTGCTCAGAGGTCGGAGTGACGCGCAGGTAGTCAGCCATCGTTGGTCTCCTCCGTTGACCCGCCGTCTGGCTCGGCAGCGACGGCGTCGGATTCATCCTCGCTGGTGTTCGTTTCGTTCGTTCCGTTCGTTACTCGCTCTTCAAGCTCCGCTTGGAACTCCTCCATCTCACTATCGACAGCGCTGTCGCCGGCACCGGGGAGCGAGGACCGAACCTGGGATGTCGGGTCGAAGTCGATGACCTGTTTCTCCTTCGGCATCGCTTTGACCTGGATCCCGCGCCACTCGCCGTCGACGCCCACCAAGGCCTCGGAGAAGCCGGCGTCCTCGTTGCCGGGCACCGCATCCTGGACGAACCGCATCTGTGCGTAGTTCAGACCGAACTCGTCGGCCCACTCCTCGTCCATCCCGTCGAGACGGTGGAACTGTTTGACCGCACACTGATCGAGAATCGCCTCGGATTCGGCGTGCTCGAAGAACTCGTCGACGGTCTGGGTGACCAGCCGGATCGAGAGGTCGTGGTGGCGGTGGTGGCGGAACACCGTCTCGAGGAACGCCAGACTGGCGGCGTCCTGCATGATGTAGCGGGCCTCGTCGATGTAGAACACGACCTCCTTGTCCGAGACCTTCGCTCGCTCGTACACCAGCGAGATGAGGAGCTGCATCGTTAGTGCCGTGCTGCTGTCCACGCTCCCCTCCTGCTGGGCGAGATCGAGATAGATGACCTTCTCGTCCCGGATGTCGAAGTCGGATTCTTGGCCGAGATTCGCGTGGCGACCATCGTCTTCGAAGGGGCGGAGCTGGTCGAGCAGCCACGTTGCGTCCTCTTTGATCTTCCCGGCTTCCTCGTCGGACCGGACGACGAACTCCTCGGGGTCGTCGATCATGTCCTCGAAGACGTCCATCATATCGCGGATGGTCGGGCTCGGATTGCTGTGCGTGGAGATGTCGTCAGTAATGTCCTGGCGCTTGTAGGCGCGCTTGAGCCCGAGTTCGAGCGTCGTCCGCCGGTCGCCAAGCGAGATACCGCGGAGCGCGAAGAAGTTCGTGAGGAAGCTCATCGCGTCGTCGAGCTTCTCGTTGAACGGACTCGCGTCCTCACCCATCGCCCGCTGGACGTGCTCCGGGGTCTCCCGGATCTCCAGCGGGTTCAGACCGAGCGTCCCGCCGACCGTGATCCGTTTGGCGTCGAGGGCTTCCGAGACACCGGCCCAGTTGTTCAGCGGTTCGAGGATGATCCCGATACGGTCCTTGCTCTGTTCGATGGACCGGATAAAGTTCTGCTTGGAACTGAACGATTTCCCCGAGCCCGTGTCGCCGACGGTGAACATCGCGTACCCGTTGTCTCGTGCGAACGGGTCGATGACCACAGGGCTCTGGTTGTCCTTGTGAATCCCGAACTCGACGCCGCCCTCCTCGAGGATCGTCGCGTTGTGCGGCGAGGAGAGTAATGCGCCGACGGCGCCGCCGAGTGCGATTGACGTGCGGCCGAACTCGTTGTCGCCGATGGGCGCGGCGGACTGAAGGGCGAGGTCCTGCCGACAGATTGCCGTCTTCGGCGTGAGGTTCGCCGGGTCGTCACGAAGCGCACTCTTGACCTTCTGGACGGCGTCTCTGAGGTCGTCTTTCTCGTCGGCCCGAACGGTGATGAACATCCCCTGGTCGAAAACGCTCGCGCCGTTCTCGACAGCTGTGTACGTCGCTGCGGCCTCGTTGGCCCGCTCTTGGAGGTAGGCACTCCGGACGCTCTGTTCCAAGTCAGCGTCGACTTGGAGGTCGTCAGCGATGTCCTGCAGTTCATTCCGGGCCCGCTCTTGGTTTTTCGGCGTGATGTGGGCCGTCAGGTCGAACTGCACGTCGGTCATCTCGAAGAGATCGCTGAGGTAACCGTCGTTGGGGTAGTCCGGGTAGTCGGCGATGTACAGCGTCGTCGTCCACTGCTCGCCGACTCGTGCGGCTCGCGTTTCCCACTCGGCGGCAGCCGGCGCGGTCACCGTCTTGTGTGACTCGGCGATGTCGTCGAGGAGCTGACGTTCGGCCTCGCCCTGTTCGAGTGTCTCCTCGTTGAGGACATCCGAGAACTCGACTTCTTCAGTGTCGTCCTCGGTGTACCAGTCCCAGAGGAGTTTCCCACCGATACCGAGCAGGACGACGATGAGGAGATAGAGCGCTGCGCCCTCCGTAGAGGTCGGACTGGAGAGCCATCTGACGAGCTGGCTGCCCACGCCGCCCCCTGCTTGAAGGACCGCGCTACGCATCGAACGCATCCTCCCGGCGCGACTGGCCGATGATCGGTTGTTCGCGAACGACACGCTCTGCCTCGTCGTAATCGTGTTCGCGACCGTTCCAGAAGTCCATATTCAGGACGAACAACTCGACCGTGCTGAGCCGGCGTGCAGACCAGCCCGACGCCTGCTGGATGAACTCGGATCGTACGTCGTTCACCCGACTGTCGAGCTTCTCGAACATCTGAGCGCGACGTTCGACGTCAGTGAGGTCCTCGCGACGGGTGACGAACGGGTTGAACAGGAAGCCGATGACGGGGAACTGCGTCAGCTTCTCGGCGGGCGTGCCCTCGTCGCGGAAGCGGTCGTAGACCTCTAACGGACTGACCTGGACGCCGATGTAGTATCGCACCTGCTGGATGCCGCGCTCCCGCATCTCCTTCGGTCGGGTCTCCCGGTACTCCTCGAGGAGTTCCTTGAAGATCGGGTTCTCCGTGACGTCTTCGTCGTTGAGGCGGTCTTCGATGTTCTCCGTAATCTGTTCGACCGGGAACGAGCGGGTCGTCGCGTGGAGTTTGAGCTTCGAGTCCAGCTCTTTGTTGGCGAAGTCCTCGCCAGCGTCTTGGAGTTGGGCCCAGTCGTCGGACATCGCGAAATCCATGTTGTCGGGGTCGATCTCGATGAACGCCTCCATCGTCCCGTCGTCCCGCTGAATGGCTCCTGCGCCCGGCCACGCCCGCTCGATATTCGTGAGGTCCTGTGTTCGCTCGTCCGGCTTGAATGGCGTGTAGTTCGCTAGGCCGCCCTCGTTGCGCTCTGTTTCGTTGGTGCTCCCGTCGGCGTCTTCGGGAGCACTGAAGGTGGTTTGCGGCCGCTTGACGTACCGATAGACGTCCTTGGTCCACGTCCACGCATTCAGGTGATCGGGAGAGACGTAGACGATGGCGACGCCGAAGCCGAAGCCGCCGGCGACGAACGGAAGCGCAAGTGATTCGATGCCCGTGAGGCCGGCGATGAACAGGCCGACGATCGGGAAGGCGATCAGGACGCCCACGTCGCCCTCCTCGATGTTGAGGTAGGGGATACGACTCTCCTCACCGAACTGGTCCATGATGCGCCGTGCGGCTGCGTCTTGATCTATCGACATGGGTTGTTAGTAGCTTCCAGGGTCGTTCTCGGTCCGCCGGTAGGACGGCGTCCCGTTGTCTTCGTCACCGTTCGTCCCTCGAGCTGCTGCTTTCTGGGCGACCGCGTGCCCTGCGGCGGCCTTGGGCCCCCATCGGGCTGCGGTCGTCGCGACGCCAGCCCCACCAACGTAGGCCCCGGCAGCCACGCCGCCGATGAGAGCAACTCCCTTCGTAGCGCCACCTAGAACTTTCGCGGTCACCGGGGTCGCGTACTTGAACGTCTTCCAGGTGACGTACAGCGCAACCAGCGGGAGCGAAGCCGCGACTAAGTACTTGAGGAACGCTGTCTCTGGTGTTAGGGTTCCGCCGGAGTACAACAAATCATACCCCTTCAGAACCATCGCTGCAGGCAATGGGAGAACAGCAAGCGGAACGAACCGTTTGCTGAACCCCATCGCTACGTCTGATATTACCGGGATGTTTCCGTATGCGAGAGCGAACGCGATGGGCATCCCATACAGATATACGTAGAGGAGAATCCGTCGAATGTAGAACAGCGCCTCAAGCGCCCACATGGAGATACCGCCAAGCAGAGCAAAGAGAAGACCCAACCCAGGATTAGTGATTGAACCAGCGATGAATTGCAGCATCGCTGCTGCGAGGGAGGACAGTTCGGGCATCAACGCGATTGTGAATCCATCGACGAGATAGAGGGTGAGGGCACCAATCCAGTACCAAGTGATTATTAGGAACGCACCCACCCACGCGGTCTTCTTGGTTTTCCGAGCTTCGTATGCGCTCCCGATGTTGAAGATTCGGATAGTGTGGCGTCCCTGAACGCTCATCACGAGCAACAACAGGGCGATTAGCATTATCTCGCCACCCACGAGCCCCTCCTGAATCGCCGGCCACGGTGCATTGCTCGGCTGTCCGAAAATGAACGCTCCATCAGTGTGGGGAGTGGGAGTCCCAAACATCTCTTCAGTCAGAGTCTGATACCCCGACCGAAGCCCGTCCATGAACAGGCCGATGAACCAGTCCACAACGCCCTTGATCCCTTCGAGGACGACGTCGATGAGGTCTACCATCGTTAGGCCTCCGTAATGCTGACCTCGCAATCGCTCATCTCAGTCGATCCAGAGTACTGTACATCGAACGAGTTGGAGACCTGATTCCCCCCAATCTGGGTTTCGACAGTTACGGTGAATTGTCCCGAGTTCCCCTCGGGAGAACATCCCATCCCTTCGTCAGATTCGGAACCGAAGGGGTACGAATTGCTGAACAAGTCCCTTGTTTCTCCCGGAGGGATGAGGACCTGCTCAGTCTCGTACATCCCACTTCCGCGGGGATCATCAACTGGATTAGGGACGTCTCCCGAGAAGATCAGTTTAATCGCAGCATCAGGGCCGCTACCAGTATTTTCAACTGTGACGAAAGCCTCCCCGTTCTTTAGCCGGTCCGTTTCGGTATCGCCGTAGACATCATCCCAGGGTTTGTCGGGGTTGTTTCGGTAGAGTCCGACCTCTCGGATCTGTAGATCTGGTTGAACTGCAACCGTCGCATCCCCCGCTTCCTCTTCGCCTTTCAGTGCGACAACCTCGTACTCGCCGGGTGCGTAGCTCGTTCCGAGATCGAAGGACACCTGTTGTGACCCCGTAGCGACTTCCCGCTGACCGTACAGCTCCCCATTCGGCTGAATGAGGTTGATCTGGTCGAACTCTGAGTCGGCGGCGAACTCGACGACGAGTGCTGTTCCATCGACGGTCACCTGCCGAAACGCACCCGAGCCATCTGCGGGGCTCTCGCTCCCATTCGGGGTGGTGCTTCCGTTACTGTCCAGGCACCCGGCCACACTCGCGAGCGCGGCGCCGGCGACTGTTCGGAGGGCGGTCCGTCTGCTGAGGTGGTGGTTGTCTCGAGTCATGGATTGTTCTGGAAGATGTCTTCGGGGCCGAGCATTCGCAGGAGCCGCTTCCCGGCGTAGAACATCACGAAGAAGGGGAGCAGCTGCCATCCGACCTCGACGAAGAGGGCAAACCAGCCCTCGATCGTCCCGAGTGGATGCCAGCGGGCCGTCGCCGTATCACTCACGTAAGCGGGATTGTGGCCAAGCCACGACCCAGGGTGATACCGGGCGGTGTAGATTCCCGGCTGCTCCACAGTCACGATTGCGACGCCAGACGCGTTCGTTTCGACCCGCTGGTCCGCGATGGTGATGTATCCGTTCCGGGCCCCACCACCGATCGGATACCGGCGACCACCTCCGCCGAGTCCAATCGGGGTCCCCGTCTGGTTATCTCGAAGCTCGATACGGAGCGTCGCCTGTGACTGGTTTTGGTGGATGACCTCGATGGTGAGATTACTGCGCCGGAGCTGTCGCTCAGAACCGGCGTCAGGGGCGACGATAGAGGCGTTCACACCGCGGACGATGCCTGCAACGTGGAGGTCCTCACGGTCGACTGTCTCGGCGCGGACGGCGAGACCATACGTCGTCGTGTAGGACTGGTTGACGATCTCGATGTTGATGTTCTCGCCGAGGGTTCCGACCGGCGACGGACGGTCCGTCCCCCAGGTATCGATGATCTCGGGCCCATCACGGACTGGCTCAGCACGGGGCCCGATCCGGGAGGGATACGCGTGGACGTAGACGGGAATCGCGTCAGACTCGACGCTCGTGCTCCCCGTCCGGCTGGACTGCACGAGCGTATCCCAGTTCGTGTTCCGTGCTGTGTAGAACCGCCAGACACCGCGAACGCGAGCACTTCCGTTCTCGGTTAGCGTGTAGCCCTGCCAGGGACGGGACTGGAAGATCGCCACCCCGGCATCGCCGTTCGGGTATTCGGCGTAGTAGGGGTACGCCGCAAGGTCGTAGATCTCGACATCGATCGAGTCCGTGACGTTGAGCGACTCGGTCTGGTACGTGACATCGACATCCGTCTCATCACCTCGGTCGATCCGGACGGTCTTCTTCAACCGAACGTCTATCTCTGCTTCGAGGGTGAGTGTCGTACTCCAGTCGTCCTCGATCTTGTACTCCAACGCAGGGGTGTGAGAGCCCTCCTGTTCGACGATGGTGGTCCCATCGTTGATGAGGCGGACCTCGTCGACCTCGTGGCTCGTCAGCGACCACTCGACCGTCCGATTGCCGGACGAACTCCCATTCGGGACACGGACACGGTAGTCGACGAACCCACGCATCGTTCCGTTCGGCGCGATGTAGAGCGGGGTTTCACCCGACTCTAGGTGGCCTCGCGTCGATGGTTGGACGGCGAATATCGTGGCGTGTGCATCTTCGATGTAGACGCCGTCCTCCAGCGAGGCGTGTGGTGGGTGAATGGAGGTGTCCGACCCGCCTGCGTTCAGATCCTCGAAGTCGTTCCGTGTCCACGTCGCCGCGGTCGCTGGTGGGCGCTTGAACGTGATGTCCGTCCCGTTCGCGAGCTGTTGCATCGCAGTCCGAGATTCGCCGTACCGCTCTTGGTACGCCTCTTGGCTGATGTAGTCGTCCGCGTCGCGAGACCACAGCGTCGCCGATTCGTTCTCTGTGAGCCCGTTGTCCTCCGTTCCTGGCCGTGGTGGAGTAGCCGTGACGATACCCGTGACTACACTCGTCACGCACAGCGCGGCCACGATTATGGAGAGCTCTCGACGTTCCATAGGGCTCACAGCGGGGGTGGGAGCGGTTTACCAGGGGACGAGGTCGACACACTGAGCCAGCGGGAGACCCATCATCGACCCGGCGACGGTGTACAGCGGGCCGAGCACCACAAGGACGACCGCGGACTTCATCGCGGAGCGTTTGTGGCGCTTGAGGCCCTTCTTCTGTTCGGGATTGAGGGTGAACATCTCGATGAGGGAGTCAGCTTGCCAGACGATGGCGAGGCCGACGATCCCCAGCGCGGTGGTGAGCTGGAAGAATCCCTCAATCATACTCGGGAGGTTATCCGCGCTGCAGACCGCGTTGGTCTGTGCGGCAGCGGGTTGAACGGCGAACAGGCTCAGGAGGACAATCGTAACTGCAGCTTGCCTGGGAAGCCTGCTTCCAGACGACGATTCTGTTTCGGAGCTACGCTCAGGGTCGGAGGGAGTACTATCCTGTGTCATAGCGGGTTAGTCGTTGGACGCTTCCCCAGCCGGTGAGCAGCCCCGTGGCTCCTCAACGAGCGACTGGAGATCATCGAAGCGGTTCGTCTCCTCTGCGATCTCTTCGAGCGTGTAGCCCTGTTCGCGGGCCCGGTCGAGGAGGTCGCGGAGTTCATCGGGATCGACACCGCGGACGTCCATTTCCTCGCGGAGGGCGCGACGATAGAGGGCAGAGGCGTTGATGTGGTCGTTCCACATCAGGTACAGGTCATCGATTTCCTCGATGGTGACTGACCGTGTAATCATACGTGCGGGTATGGGTATGCACCGGCTGAATCCCGGTACATGTTGACACGGTAGCTGGAAAGCTAGTAAATATTTTCTGGCCAACACGGGCGCAATAATCTAAAGTAAATTATAATCGATAGACTCGTTCACTACGGATAATAGAGTTAACCAACATGAGCGGATGTTGCGAACAGAGTGTTGGTTAAGATTGATGCGAAGTTCTACTCGATTTCGACGACGTCCCCACTACCCTCGTCGAGGATTTCCCGCACCTCGGCCAAGAGTTCCTGACCCTCGTCGTGTAGCCGCGTACCCTCCTCGAGGTCACAGTCATCGGCATCGAGTTGTTCGATTATCTCCTCGACGCGGCTCAGGCGGTCGTGAATCGCTGAATCGTTTGCCACGCTTAGAGCACCCCCAGCCACAGCGCAGTGATGATCAGCAGCAACAACAGCAACATACCGATGGCGGCTTTGTAGTAGATCGGCGGAAGACCCTCGGGAGCGGCCGCTTCGTCGACTGCTTCGGCGAGTTCCTGTTCGTGTTCGTGTTCCTGCTGGAACGTTTCGTACGCGGTCTCAAGCTGTTGCTCCATCGGCTCGATCTCGCTCGCGATGAACTCCTCACGTGAATTCGCGGTATACTCGCCGGCGGCCGTCGGCGTGATCGTTGCGACATCCGCCACCTGATCGGCGATGAGTCGGTCGTCAGTGTGCCCGATCGCGGTGACGATGGGCGTGTTGGCGGTGAAGATGGCTTCCGCGACCCGTTCGGTGTTGAAGGCTTGGAGGTTCGAATCACTGCCACCGCCGCGGCCGACGATGATGGCGTCGACGTCCTCCGAGCGGTCGAGATGGTGAATGCCGTTCGCGATGGACGTCGGGGCGTTCGACCCCTGGACGGTTGCGTCCTTCACCAGGATGTCGAGGGTGGGGTCCTGTCCGTGAATCGCGTTCTGGATGTCGTACCGGGCGTCTCCTCGAAGGGACGTGACGACGCCGACCCGCTCCGGGAACGCCGGCGGTTGCTGTTTCTGCTCGTCGTCGAACCAGCCACGCTCTTCGAGTTCGCTTCGCAGTCGCTCCACGGCAGCCGCCTGGTCGCCGTCGCCGACGACGATCACCTCCCACGGTTTGAGGTCGATTTTCCCACCTTCGACCCAGTAGTCGATATCGCCCTCGAGGATGACCTCGGTGCCGTCTTCGAGGCCAGCATCCATCTCTCGATAGCGGTTGGCCCAGATCATACAGGGGAGTTCGGCGTCGCCGTCGGTGAGCGTGAAGTAAAGCGCCGTACTGTTCTGGTGGAGGTCAGTGACCTCCCCGATGCAGCGGACGCCGTTGAGGGCAGGCGTGTTCTGGATGACCGACGCAATCCGGTCGTTCAGCTGTGACACGCTGAGAACCTCTCTCGCATCGGGTTCGACCGCCTGCCGTTCGGTATCCGGTGCGTCCGCCATCTCCGTTTCCTACATTCTGATCAGGAACCTCAAAAAGCTACGTTCGAGGGGCGGGGTTAGCTGCGTTACGCAGGCTTACAGATCGCGTGGCTGGACCGTCTTTCGGTCGTTGGCCTCGGCACGCTCTGCGGCGTCGTCGAGCAGTTCGGCGACCTCTTCGTTGAGGGAATCGTAGAAATCCGCCGAGACGTTGTGGTCCGAGAGTGCGTCCTTCACGGCTGCTTTGACGATTAGGTCAGACATTCCATCGCGGTGTTCTCCTGTACACTATATAAAAGTTCGAACTTTTCACGCGAGAATTTGGTCAATAGGAGCTGATAATCCGCCTGCGCGCACCAGAGAGCACATATGCAACCCGTCAAAAGTAGGGGAACAGACGGATGCACGATTTAACCGGGTTCCAGCGGGACATCTTGTATGTGATTGCCGGGCTCGAGGAACCACACGGGCTCGCAGTCAAGGACGAACTTGACGACTACTACGAGCAAGAGATCAATCACGGGCGGCTCTACCCGAATCTCGACGACCTCGTCGACAAAGGCTTACTGGAGAAAGGGGAACTCGATAAACGAACCAACGTCTATACAATCACACAGCGGGGGGTGCGCGAAATAGAGGCCCGACGAGACTGGGAGAACCAGTATCTTGAGACTGGGGAACTACAGTCCTTATTACAGAGATAATCCGGACCCGAGAGATAACCTGCCCTCAAGTCGATACGGAGAGTCGTAGTGATACACGAGGACGAAACCCCCCTACTGTCCGGGGTGACTGTGAGATATCGTATTTCGGCGACCAATAGGGCGATCAGCCTGAAGATTACTCCGTATACACCGACGGCTGTTCCTCGAATCGCTGTCGACACTCGTCGCTACAGAAATAGTACACCGTCCCATCGTGCTGGACAGTGGCGACTGCGTCGCTAAATGAGAGTTCCATTCCACAGACTGGGTCGGTTGGCATTCGAGATTCGGGTTAGATCCCCAGTCGAATGGTCATTTCGGAGTCGGTCCAACACGTATCTATTAGGGAATGACGGGCGAATTTCGTGCTGTCTCTGATGGCCAGATTTTCTCTTCGTCTACTCCGAATTCTGAGGAAGTTGTTCCCGTTTGTGATACTATTCCTTCGCGACCGGCGTCGGTTTTTGCTCTTTGGACGCTCACTTTCGCTCTCTCGAGAGACACACGAACAGCGTGCTCGCCGGCTTCGGGACGCCATGCTGGATCTCGGACCGACATTCGTGAAAATCGGACAGGTCCTCTCCACTCGCCCCGACGTCGTCCCTCAGGTGTACGCCGAAGAGTTCGTCACGCTGCAGGATGCGGTTCCGACGGGCCCATATCGCGAGATGATCCCCGCACTCGCCGACGATGTCGGCTATCACTCCTACGACGACTTCGATCCGGAACCGATTGCTGGTGGGTCACTGGCGCAGGTGTATAGGGCGACGTATCAAGGCGATCAGGTCGTCGTGAAGGTTCGACGACCGGGCATCAAAGACCTCATCGAGACCGACCTGCGCATCATCCGCCGACTCATCCCGCTGGTGATGCTGCTTGCCCCCGAGCGCCTCCAGTTTTCCCTCCGAAACATGGCCGACGACTTCGAGCGCATCATTCTGGAGGAACTCGACTTCGAGCGGGAAGCCCGGATGATGGACGAGATCCGGGCCAACTTCGAGAGTGACGGGAACGACACGGTCGTCATCCCACGAGTCTACGAGGATGTTTCTTCGGAACGTGTGCTCACGATGGCCTACGTCGAGGGGACGAAGGTCACCGACGTCGACGAACTCGAATCAGAGGGCCACGATCCCACCGAGGTCGCCCGAGACGTCGCGAACGCGTACTTCACGATGGGCCTCGAACACGGCGTGTATCATGGTGACCCTCATCCCGGCAACCTCGCTGTCGACGAGGAGGGCCGTATCGTCTTCTACGACTTCGGGATGAGCGGGAGATTCACGCCCGCCATGCAGAACAGCGTCGTGAACCTCTACCTCGCCGCTGTCAATCGGGACGTGGACGGAATCATTGACGAGCTCATCGCGCTCGGCGCGCTCGATCCTGACGCTGATCGGGCTGCCGTCGGACACGTCCTCGAATTAGTCATCGAGGATTTGGAGGGCAGCGAAACTGTGGATTGGCAGCGGATCATCAGCGAAGTGACCGGGATGCTCCACGAGTTCCCGTTTCGCATTCCTCCCGACATCATGCTCGTTCTCCGGGTCGGCTCGATTAGCGAGGGTGTTCTCAGACAGCTTGATCCGGAGTTCGACTTCCTCGCTGCTGCACAGACGTTCCTCCGTGAGCACGGCTTCATGGAACGAGCGGCCCGGATGAAGCTCGCCGAGATGCGAGGTGAGCTCGAGGCGTCGCTCTGGGCCCTGCTTCGACTCCCGACGAAGCTCGAACGAGAGCTGGATGCACGAGCCGAGGAACGGACACGAACCTTCGCTCGGACGCAACAACAGGAGTCCCGCTCGCTCGGCTATGCGCTCCTTGCGGGGGCATCACTCATCGGAGCAGCGCTGCTTGCCGGTGTCGATATCACCTATTCATTGGTAGTCATGGGGGTCGCTCTCGTCTTCGCAATTCTGTTCCTGATCTCGTCTGATCAGCTGCCCCGATAATCATCACTTGTCTCGATACTGCTGCACGACTCGCGCAAGTAACGACGTCTCACTGTCGCGTTGGAGCGTCCCTCGGACCAACGGTACGACTCCGATGAAGTCGTCGTCCACTCTCGTGTAATCGACGAGTTCGAACCGATCGTCAGTCCGAAACACCTCGTCCGTCTCTCGATTCAGATGACAACCGCCGGCCACGGTGTGCCACGCTGGTGCGAGCACATCGTGGGCAATCCCAACCGTCCCGTCGCCCCGAACGTGTTCGAGGAATCGGAACTCACCGCCGGGCTTCAGCACCCGTGCGACCTCTGAGAGCGCGGCCTCGACATCGGGAATCGTACAGAACACGAGCGATGCAATCACCACGTCGAACGACTCGTCTGCGAACGGCAATGCTTCAGCACCGGCGTCCTCGACCGTGATATCGAGTTGGAGATCTCGCGCTCGCTCGATCGCCTGTCGCCGCATATGCGGATCCGGTTCAATCGCGGAAAGCGTGACTTCCGTACCGCCTGTCGTGGCCTCGCTGAAATAGGGGAACATCGCACCCGTCCCCGCACCGAGGTCCAAGATTGCACCGGAGATTCCACTCGCGAGATATCGCCGGTGCTCGGTGAATACAGTTCGTTCTGCCGGTCGCATCACCGGGTCGTACAGTCGTGCAAATATCGGATGATGGGGCTCAGTCATCGATGTCCTCCATTGTTGTCTCAGGTGTACTCTTGTCCCGTGATTCCGAGGCGTACGCCGTGTCGACGCTCTGGTTCAGTCGTGAGAGGAGCAATCGGAGTGCCGTCAATCCCGAAATGAGCGCCGCACGCGATTCGTGGTTCTGGTCCCAGAACTCCGCTGATGTGTACTGGTCCGTGTCGTCCTGCAACGTATCGATCATCTGGGAGAGTTCACCGGTCAGGAGCTTCTCTTCAATATCATCTGCATCGTCGACCGCGAGCAGGGGTACGGCGTCGGTTTCGCTCTGGATGTCGCTGCGTTCTTCGAGGCGCGCGAGTTCCGTCGCGAACGTCCGCAGTAACCCGAGTGCCGTCTCGAGAAGGACGTAGTGCTCCGGGTGGTCACGCCAGTACTCTGCGGATGTATACTCTGGCACGTCGTCCTGAATGTCCTGCAGCAATGCATCTATGTCGTCCGTCCAGACGTCGGCGAGCGCCTGAATCGCTTCCCTGCGAAACGCCGCCTCTTCAGGATCGGCTGCCGATGGCGCTTCTCCACCGACCCCCTGCCCGAGAAGGATCCAGTCGACGAGCTCACCCCACGCCCGGTCCATTGTGGCCCGGGGCGTCGCCTGCTTGGCGAGTTCCTCGGCGACGATTGGACGGATCTCTTCGCTGAAGCGGTAGTCGGGTGCGAGGACGAGCGTCAGCGATTCGGCCGTCACGACCGCCTTCGCCTGTAGCACCATCTCAGAAGGGAAGACAACCCCGTGTTCGGCGCCAGCGTAGACGATCTCCAGGTAGGTCTGTGCGAGACTTCGCTCGGAGAGATCCTTGTCGTAGAAGCGATCGAGGAGTACGTCGTACTGGTCGCGGTAGGCGTCGAGGTCCGCTTGGTCGGTCGAGTCGGCCATCTCGGTGAGGTGGTGGAAGGCTCGGTCGCGCTGCCGACGTGTGATGGCGATCCAGTACGCGAGGAATCGATCTCGTTGGGCCGTCGTCATCCGACCGACCATCCCGACGTCGAGGATCGCGATGCTTCCGTTCCGCTGGAAGAAGATGTTCCCTGGGTGGAGGTCGGCGTGGAAGAAGCCATCCGAGACGAACATCTTGATGAGCAGTTCTGAAAGGCGCTGGGCGAGCGTATGCCGACGTTGCTCGCTCACGGCATCCGGTACCTCTCCAAGTCGCATTCCCGAGACCTTCTCCATCGTCAGGACGCGCTTCGTCGTGTGACTCCAGGCGACCGCCGGGAACGTCACATCGTCCCAGTCTGCGAAATTCCGTCTGAACTCTTCGAGGTTGTGGCCTTCGACCTCGAAGTCGAGTTCTTTCAACGTCCACGAGGCGAACTCGTCGACGATCCGAGTCACGGGAAGCTGTCGTGGCGTCACTCCGAGTACGGACCCCAGCCGGGCGAGCGTCCGGACGATGCGGAGGTCCCGCTCCATACGCGGGCGAATATCTGGCCGCTGGACCTTCACGGCGACATCAGTCCCGTCATCTAACGTCGCGAAGTACACCTGACTCAACGATGCCGATGCAATGGGGTCGGTGGGGAACTCCTGGAATAGCTCCTCTGGTGGCGCGTCGAGTTCGGATTCGATGACTGCTCGTGCTTCGTGGTGGGGAAACGCGGGGACGTTCTCCTGTAAGTCTTCCAGTCGCTTTGAGACATCGGGCGGAACGAGATCGGGCCGCGTCGAAGCGATCTGACCGAGTTTGATGAACGTTGGCCCCAATCGGACGACGAGTCGATGGACGTGTTCTGGTAACGGTTCCGTACTGAATCTATAGCGAAGCGCTTCTGCGAGCGTATATCGAAGGATCTCTACGAACCGAGTGGTCGTTCGCACTCCCTCACGAACCCGTCCGATCATTATTCGTCCTCCTGGTCGGCGTGGGCCCAGAGCCGCTTCAGGTCGCGATACTCGCGCGTGAACTTCGGCGATGGGAGTGCGTCGGCGAAGACTTCCGACAGCTCGACGAGCAGCTCCTCGTAGGAGATCGTTCGGTCCGGTTCGAGCGTGAGCGCCTGGTCGGGCCACGGACGCCCCTCCTGCATGGGCCAGTCATGGGCGTACTGGCGATCTTCGTCGAACAGGTACGAGGTGTCCTCCTCGGTGAACTCGTCGTTTTCCATGAGCCGTTGGAATCCATCGGCTTCCTCGTAGATGTGGAAGGTCTCGAACTCGATGTCGAATCCCGGAAGCGTGCCGAAGCCACCGAAGACCGGGAGATACTCGACTGGAAGATCGACGTAGAGGACGTGGTACGCCGTCGTTCCGCCGTCTGCACGTGGCGTTAGCTGAAGCGAGGTCCCAAGGAAGACCTTCCCCCATTCAGCGAATGGTGCCCGCCAGGTGAACCGCCGATTCTGCTCACATTCGGTCACCACCCCGTAGTGCATCACGTGACGGTCACCGGGTTTTTCCCAGATGAGGAATCGAGAGCCAACGCCGCCTTCCTTCACGTCGAGCCACTCGCAGCCGACGTGAATATCGCGCGTCCAGTCAGCGTAGCGTGCGAATCGGGAGAAGGCGTTGAACACCTCGTTTGCGGGGGCGTCGAAGTCAACCTCACCGTCAGCGTAAAGCACGCGAACCCACTCGCCGTCCGAAATCCGGCCGGCCCAATCTGCGGCCACCATACGGTCTTCTGTGAAGAGGAACGACCGTTCGTCCTCCGGGATGTCGTCTTCCTGGAGGAGTGCATCGAGGCCCGTGAGTCGCGTCTCGAGGAACGTTTCGATGCGTTCCTGATGGAGACTCGCCGTGTCGGTGAAGCCGGCGAGAACGGGGAGGTGCTCCTCTCTTACGTCAAAGTATAACGTCTCGGTGACCGTCGTTGTCTCCTGTTTCGTCTCGTCGATATCGAGTATCGTCCCGAGATAGGCTCGCTGCCACTCGCTGAACGGTGCTCGCCACGCGAAGTAAGTGGGGCGATCTACATCGACGACTTCGCCGTAGTGTGCGAGGTGAGTAGTCCCCGGCTTGTCGTAGGCGATGAACTTCGACCCCGGTCCCGCTTCCTCGACGGTCAGCCAGTGAGCAGAGCCCTGTACCTCGGGTGCCCACTGATCGTACTGCGCAAACCGGGTGAACGCGTCGAAGAAGGCTTGCGGCTCTGATTGAATTTCGATGCTCGCTGTCGCGTGCTCGATTCGAAGGAACGACGGATCAACCGGGCTTTCACCGATCACATCGAACTCGGTCGTTGTTTGCTCGTTTCCACCGGGCCTATCGACTGTGAGTTTACGTCGTGTCATGAGAATCACCACCGTGTTCACCGTTCGGTTGTTGGCCGTGTTCTGCGTACCAGCGCGGTTCGGGCCACAGGAATCCGCCCTCGCGGTAGACGTCGAAAACGCCTCGCTCGATGTCGTCCCGGATGATGTCGGCAGTTTCCTCGTCGACGCTCACGAAGTGACACAGCGGGTGGCCCGGGTACGCTACTGCATTTTCGAGAACGCCGACGACGAGGCCAGTCGACGGTGCTCGAATCGTCTCGATGTCGTTCTTGAAGTGGTCTGAAATCGTGAACAGCGGCTCGTCTTCCTCAACGAGCGGGTGCGGACCCCACTCCATCTCGACGAGCCCGCCGGTCTCGGCGCGAAGCCACGTCTTCTCACCGTCGCGGGCGACCACGCGGGTCCACCCGGGCCAGGAGACTGGGTGGTCAGGGAGCACCTCGTGTTCGGCGAGAACGCTCGCGACGCAGTGGAGTGCCCGGTCGAGGTGCGCCGTCTGGAACCGGTGGGCGCGTCCCATCTCGACCGTGACCGTCGGAATACCATCCCGACAGGCCACACTCCGGAGCGTCCCACGTGAGCCCTCGCCGTCGAGGATGACGCTCGTGCCGAACGCCCGAGCGAGCCGTTCAACGTCCGGGTCGCGCATGTCGGCGCGGACGTGGTACATCGTCGTCCGATTGCGCGTCGACGTGTGGAAGTCGAGTCCGAGATCGCACTTCGAGATGAACTCTTCGTAGATCGTGTTCGCGAGCCGTTTGGCCATCGTGCTCCGGGCGTTCCCGGGGAACGACCGATTAAGGTCCTCGTCGTAGATGGGGATGTACCGCTGCTGAGCGAGAAAGCCTGGCACGTTCAACACGTGAAGGCAGACGAGCGCCCCGTGGAGGTCCTCGGGCTCGTAGCGAGCTGCGACCTCCTGGATGATCTTGACGCCGTTGAGTTCGTCGCCGTGGACGGCCGCAGTCAGGAAGACACACGGGCCGTCCGACGTCCCATTGATCACAGTGACCGGAATCTCGAGCGTGTCTCCGTGATACGTCTCACTACAGGCGAAACGGAATGCCTCCTTCTCCCCCGGCGCGATTGTGCGTCCACCCACGGAAACTGGCTGTGTCATCATCGGTCTCGCCTCAAAGTGTTGGAGTGAGTGTCTCGCTCGTTCCGCGAACTCGCTCGCTGTTCGTGAGACGGTATCCCCGTTCTCGCAGGACGTCGAGAATCGGTTCGGCATCCAGAATCTCGTGGACGTGGTGAACCCCGTCGGGAACCGTCGTATTGTGAATGGTCATCGCCACGGTTGCCGCGACGATGCCGGTCACTCGACTCTGTTCTCGGCCATCGATTGCGGTCATCAGTGTCTTCGCGGTCGAATCTTGCTGGCCATCGACCTCGACCGTCACGGCGAAGCCATCCCCGCCGACCGAGAGCGTCGAGACAAGTTCCGTCAATCGGTCGAGTCCGATCGCGTCGACGGCATGGCGGTACAAGCCGAGCCGCGAGAGGCCGTACGCCGCCGACGTGATCGCCCGCGAGTCGAAACACAGGAACGTTTTCGCTGGCACATCGAGCGTTCGATGGAGGACGTGCTGGTCCGCGAAGTCGAAGCTGTAGGCCCGGCGGCGACCGTACCGTGGAAATTCAATAGCCTCCGGTATGGCAAAGCCACGGACTGAACGGCTACCAGCCCCAGCAGGTATCGTGAACTCTCGACCGATTCGCTCGAGCGTCCACCGACTCGCCGCAGCCCCAAACGCTTCCCCGAGACTGAGGAGCACCCCGATTCGGATCTCCGAAACAGTAGACAGCTGGTTAGCCATGCGTTTCGCAAGCAGGTTCGTGACGCCGGGCGCGAGCCCGACGCTCAGTACCGCTGTCGCGCCGCCATCATGGGCGTTGTCGTCGAGCTGTTCGACCTTGCGGAAGAACTCGTCGGAGGCCGTGACGTCGATGTAGTCGATGCCTCGCTCCAGACAGGCCTCGACGAACACCGTTCCTGACTGGTCCACACACATCACGACCTGATCGACGTCTTCGAGGACACGGCCGTACGCATCCATCTCTTGGAGGTCGAATGCAACACCGGAGACGTGTTCACCGTACTCGGCCGCGACGGCTTTCGCCTTCGTTCCGTCACGGCCAGCGACGACCACAGAATCCGGTCCTTCGGATGAGGTGGCTAGTTCCTCTGCTATCGTGTGGCCGACCGACCCGTAGCCTCCGACGATCAGGGTTGTCATGCAGAGAGATCGACCCCTCTGAGTCGGCGGGCGTTGATCGCGACGATAATCGTCGACAACGACATGAACACCGCACCAATCGCTGGCGACAGCAGGATGCCGATGGGTGCAAGTATCCCGGCGGCGAGTGGGAGCGCGACGACGTTGTAGCCGGTCGCCCACACGAGGTTCTCCTGCATCTTCCGGTAGCTCGCCTTCGACAGACGGACGAGGCGAACGACATCGAGCGGGTTGTTGTCGACGAGGATGATGTCGCCCGACTCGATCGCGACGTCGGTACCCGATCCGATGGCGATACCGACATCGGCTCTCGTCAGGGCGGGGGCGTCGTTGACGCCGTCGCCGACCATCGCGACGAGTTTTCCCTCCGACTGGAGCTGCTCCACTTTGGTGTCTTTTTCCTCGGGCAGCACTTCGGCGAAGTACTGGTCGATACCGAGTTCTTCGGAGACCGCGCGGGCGACGTCTTCGGAGTCACCCGTCAGCATCGCCACCTCGATGCCCATCCCGTGGAGGGCCTCGATGGCCTGTCGGCTCTCCTCACGAATCACGTCCGCGAGGGCGAACGCCGCCACGACCTCGGACTCGTCTCGGATGAGGTAAATTACGGTCTGAGCGTTCGACCCAGCGTCCTCGGCGAAGGAGACGATCTCGTCGGATCGCTCGATACCGAGTTTCTCGATCAGGTTCGGCCCGCCGAGGTGGACTGTGTCACCGTCAGCGACGGCCCGGACACCGAGCCCGCGGAGGTTCTCGAAGTTCGAGACGCTCGCTCGCTGGACACCGCGTTCCTCGGCGGCGGTCCGGATGGCACGAGCGATCATGTGCTCGGAGTCGCCCTCGACGCCGGCGGCGATCTCGAGCGCTCGCTCTTCGTCCCACTCACCTGCAGTCTGGATGCCGACGACACCCTGCTCGCCCTTCGTGAGCGTCCCGGTCTTGTCGAACATCACCGTATCGAGGTTGCGGGCCTCTTCCATGGCGATGCGGTCGCGTATGAGCATCCCATTCTGGGCCGCGGTGGAGGTGTTGATAGCGACGACGAGCGGGACCGCGAGGCCGAGTGCGTGGGGACAGGCAATAACGAGAACCGTGACGACGCGTTCGAGGACGCCGATGTTGAATCCGACCGCGACGACCCACGCGACGGCCGTGATTGCGGCGACCCCGAGTGCGATGTAGAACAGCCACCCAGCTGCGCGGTCGGCGAGCAACTGCGTGCGGGACTTCGACTTCTGGGCCTCGTCGACCAAGCGCATGATGCCTGCGAGGGTCGTCTCGTCGCCGGTCTTCGTCACCCGAACCCGTAGGCTCCCGTCCTGGTTGACCGTGCCAGCGACCACTTCGGATCCAGGCTCTTTGTCCACGGGCCGGGACTCGCCCGTAATCATCGACTCGTCGACCGAGGACTCGCCCTCGGCAACTTCGCCGTCTGCGGGAACGGAAGCACCGGGACGGACGAGCACCACGTCGTCCTCTGAGAGTTCGGTGACCGGGACTTCCTCAGTATCCCCACTCTCGGTAACGCGCTCGGCGGTGTCAGGCATCAGTTTCGCCAGTTCGTCGAGCGCGCCCGAGGCCTGCCGGACCGAGCGCATCTCCATCCAGTGGCCCAGCAGCATGATGTCGATCAGCGTGACCAGTTCCCAGAAGAACGGCGTCGTCCCCTCGAGGAACAGGCTGGCGATCGAGTAGACGAACGCGACGGTGATCGCCAGCGAGATGAGCATCATCATCCCCGGCTCGCGGTTTTGGAGTTCCGTCCGGGCCATCGAGAGGAACGGCAGACCACCGTACGCGAAGACGATCACCGAGAGGACGGGCGTGATCCAGACGCTCCCGGGGAACGTCGGTGCCGTGTAGCCGAAGACGCCCTGGATGAATTCGCTGAAGAAGATGACCGGGATCGAGAGGACGAGCGACACCCAGAACCGCCGCCGAAACATCTGTTCGTGCCCCGAATGGTCGGTGTGGGCCTTGTGATCCTCGTGTCCGCCTTCGTGGCCGTGCCCACCGTGATCGTGGGTGTCGTGGTCGTGCTCGCCCTCCTCAATGTGACCGTGTTCATGTTTGGCGTGACTGTGCCCGGACGCGGTCTCGTGCTCGTGGTGAGCGTGTTCGTCTGTCTGTTCAGACTCTGGGGCGCTCTCGCTGGGCCGACCGTGGCCTGTATGTTCGGATGAGTCAGCGGTCGCTCGCCGTCCGCCGTCTGCTTCTAACTGGCAAATACGGCAGCAGTAGACGGTCTCCTCGGATTGAGCCTCCGGCGGAGATGCCTCGGAATGGTCGTGGGTTGAATGGTTACTCATGGGTTGAATGTTGGTACCGTCCCCCATTATTCTGTCCGGGCCACGAGACTACCGAGTGGGGGAACAGACTTGGAAGAGAACGGCGGGGTGCTCGTCCGTGAACGTCTCAGGCGTGGGCGGTGTATCCGGCGTCCTCGACGGCCTGCACGAGCGCCGTGGTGTCTGCGTCGCCCTCGACGCTCGCCTGCTCGGCGTCCCGATCGGCGGTGGCGCCAGTCACGCCGGAGACATCCCGAAGCGCCTCTTCGACCGTCTGTTCACAGTGGCCGCAGGTCATTCCCTCAACAGTGATGGTTGTCGTCATACAGTAGTATGTACGCACCCCTCTCTTATGCGAATTATCCCTTTGAATGGCCGGGTATTGGTTCGTCAAACTTTGGGATTGAAGGCATTTCTCCCCGTGATGCTTTAGTCCACTGCCCGTGTTGTTCCACCATGCGCGACCTCGACGAAACTGATCTCGAAATCCTGCAGCTACTGATGGCGAACGCTCGACGACCGTACAGCGACATCGCAGATGTCGTCGGCCTCTCGGCACCGGCCGTGTCAGATCGGGTCGCGAGATTACAGGACATGGGCGTCATCAATCGATTCACACTCGCCGTCGACCGTTCGCAACTCCGGTCCGGGATTCCAGTGCTGATTACGCTCAAGGTTGCCTCGACTGGTCCAGAGGTACCGTCAGGCAAAGAGTCCCTTCTGGAGGAGGGTGCGGTCGAGCACGTGTTTACGACGGCCGAAGCAGACCTCGTCGTCTTCGCCAGAGTTCCAGACAACGACATCGCGAGCTGGCTCTCCGACACCCTCGAGGAGGGAACGGTCGACGACTTCGGGGTAACGCTTCTGGCAGCCGCCGACTGGTCGCCCGACCTGGGCGGGACGGAGTTCGCACTCACCTGTGCCCAGTGTGGAAATACGGTCGACAGCGAGGGAACGGCGACCCGAATCGGTGGGGAGCTATACCAGTTCTGTTGTCCGTCGTGCGAGGCTCGATTCGAGGAGAAATACGATCAACTGCAACAGGGCGCGGATTGAGCAAAGGTTGCCTCCCAGATCGCTTTGCATTCGAAGGTATCACACCGGACGCGCTGAACACCTGAAAGGGCAAATCGATTGAATAAGGGGTCCGTAGTACTAGTCAATGAGTCAGCGGACAAGCCACATCGATATCCAGGGGATGAGTTGCGCGAACTGTTCGCAAACCATCGCCGACGCGCTCGGGTCGCTCGACGGCGTCTCGGAGGCGAACATCAACTTCGCGACCGACGAGGGCTCGGTCGAGTACGATCCCGACGAGGTTTCGCTGGGAGAAATCTACGACGCCATCGAGAACGCGGGATATTCACCCGTGACCGACTCGGTGACGATCGCTATCACCGACATGTCGTGTGCGAACTGCTCGGAGACGGTGCAGGACGCCCTCGAACGGACGCCCGGCGTCGTCACCGCCGACGTGAACTTCGCCACTGACGAGGCACAGGTCACGTTCAACCCGGCTGAGGCGGAGCTCGCGGAGTTCTACGACGCCATCGAGGGCGCCGGCTACTCGCCCGTGCGAGAGGATAGTGAGGGCGAAGACAGCTCGGGTGGTGACGCCAGGGAAGCCGCTCGACAGGAAGAGATCCGGCGACAGCTGCGGCTGACGCTGTTCGGCGCGGCGCTGTCGGCACCGTTGCTGTTCTTCCTCGTCGAGAAGTTCCTGCTCGGCGGGGGCGTCCTTCCGGAGACGATTCTCGGTATCGAGTTCGGCTGGGTGGAGTTCCTGCTGGCGACGCCGGTTCAGCTGGTGCTCGGCTGGCCGTTCTACAAGAACTCCTACAAGGCACTCGTCAAGAACGGCCGCGCCAACATGGACGTGCTCATCGCGTTGGGCTCGACCACCGCGTACGTCTACTCTGTCGCGGTGCTGCTCGGCGCAATTGCCGGCGGGCTGTACTTCGACACGGCGGCGCTCATCCTCGTGTTCATCACGCTCGGGAACTACCTCGAAGCCCGTTCGAAGGGACAGGCCGGCGAGGCGCTGCGCAAGCTCCTGGAGATGGAGGCCGAGACGGCCACCATCATCGACGAGGCGGGCAACGAGGAGGAGATCCCGCTCGAAGACGTCGAGGTGGGCGACCGGATGAAGGTCCGGCCCGGCGAGCAGATTCCGACCGACGGCGTCGTCGTCGACGGTCAGAGCGCGGTCGACGAATCGATGGTGACCGGCGAATCCGTTCCCGTCGAGAAGAGCGAGGGCGACGAGGTCGTCGGTTCGACCATCAACGAGAACGGCGTCCTCGTGGTTGAAGCGACGAAGGTCGGGAAGGACACGGCGCTACAGCAGATCGTCCAGACGGTCAAGGAGGCCCAGTCCCGCCAGCCCGACATCCAGAACCTCGCCGACCGCATCAGCGCGTACTTCGTGCCCGCAGTCATCGCGAACGCCGTGCTGTGGGGCGTCGTCTGGTTCCTGTTTCCCGAAGCGCTCGCCGGGTTCGTCGACTGGCTCCCGCTGTGGGGTCTCGTCGCTGGTGGCCCCGCAGTCGCTGGCGGCGGCGTCTCGGTCTTCGAGTTCGCCGTCATCGTATTCGCCTCCGCAGTCCTCATCGCCTGTCCCTGTGCGCTGGGGCTGGCGACGCCCGCCGCGACGATGGTCGGGACGACGCTCGGCGCGCAGCACGGCGTCCTGTTCAAGGGCGGTGACATCCTCGAACGCGCGAAGGACGTGGACACGGTCGTCTTCGACAAAACAGGGACGCTCACCAAGGGCGAAATGGAACTGACCGACGTCGTCGTCTTTGACGGTGACGGCCAGCCCGTCGCGGACGGTGGAGAGCCGGCCGCTGACGGAGGTCAGCTAACGGCGCGTGACCGGCTTAGCGAGGAGGACGTGCTGCGCCTCGCAGCCACCGCCGAGAGCGGGAGCGAGCACCCGCTCGCCCGCGCCATCGTCGACGGTGCGGAGAACCGCGGTATCGACGTGGCCGACCCCGACGAGTTCGAGAACGTTCCCGGTCACGGCATCAAAGCGATGGTTGGCACCAGCGAAGTCCTGGTCGGCAACCGGAAGCTGCTCCGGGACAACGGGATCGATCCCACCCCCGCCCAGGATACCATGGAACGCCTCGAAGAGGAGGGGAAGACGGCGATGCTCGTCGCCTACGAGGGTGAACTCGTGGGGGTGGTCGCGGACGCCGACACGGTCAAGGAGAGCGCGAAGGACGCCGTGAGCCAACTGCAGGAGCGCGGCGTCGACGTGATGATGATCACGGGCGACAACGAGCGCACCGCTCGTGCGGTGGCCGAGCAGGTGGGCATCGACCCGGAGAACGTCCGCGCGGAGGTCCTCCCCGAGGACAAGTCCGACGCCGTCGAGGCCATTCAGGACGAGGGCCGGAAGGCGATGATGGTGGGCGACGGGGTCAACGACGCCCCCGCGCTCGCCGTCGCGTACGTCGGGACGGCCATCGGCTCCGGGACCGACGTCGCCATCGAGGCCGCGGACGTCACCCTGATGCGCGACGACCCGGTCGACGTGGTGAAGGCCATCCGCATCTCGGACGCGACGCTGGCGAAGATCAAGCAGAACCTCGTCTGGGCGCTGGGCTACAACACCGCGATGATTCCGCTCGCCTCGCTGGGACTGCTCCAGCCGGTGCTGGCGGCCGGCGCGATGGCGTTCTCCAGCGTGTCAGTGCTGTCGAACAGCCTGCTGTTCCGCCGATACACCCCCGACCACGACTACAAGCTCCTCGGTCGCCTCCGCTGACCGCCACTTCCCCGACCGATGTCCAGTTTTCCCGCCAAACGGTGTGCGCGTATCTCGTCGAGACGGCCAGCTCCGAGCCGACGTATCTCCGTGCTCGTGACATCGCCAGCGAGTTAGACGCCTCATCGAAAGCTGTCGCACAGTACCTCGAATCGTTGCCTGCGTTACCCTGAACTAATAACGACGGTCACAGAATACGCTCGAGTGCATCCTCGATCGACGCGGCCGTGACGACACGAATCCCCCGAACCGACACGTCAGAAGAACCGCCATCGGGGACGATCAGTTCCGTCGCTCCGAACGCTCGTGCTGCCCGGGCTTTCCCTTCGATTCCCCCGACTGGCAGCAGTGTCCCTTCGCCGTCGACGACGCCCGTGATGAGTGTCTTCCGAGAGAGGGACTGCCGACGGAGACCCGCAATCAACGCGACGGTGAGCCCCGCCTCCCAGCTTTTCCCCCGGAGTGTGAGGACGTCGCTGGACGGCGTCTCGAACGTCACATGGACAGCTGTGTCTGCGAGGCTCCCCTCTGTGACTCTGGTCGCCGTTTCGGCTGCCTCACGGAGCGCGAGCTGGAGGTCGTGACGAACCTCGAGATTCTCGAGGTCGACGAACAACTCTCCATCCCCAGTCGAAAACGAAAACGTGACAGGAATAATGAGACCGCCGTGAGACGGATCGACTGCCGGGAGATAATACTGTACCTCCGCAGGAAGCGTCGCACCACCTGCGAGTGTCGCCAGCGATTGAACCCCTCTGCGGGAACGTGTGAGGCCAAGAATAGCACCAGCGCCTCCGACACTTCCGATACCGAGTCCAGTCAGGAATCCTCGCCGTGACAGGAGTTCGTCCTCGATACGACCGACGACATCGCTCTCCCTATCGGACGGGAGACCAGTCGCGGTGCGGTCGTTGGAAGCCATGGTACTGTGTCGAACTGGGACGATCCAGCTTCGTGCTACTGACTACCAGGCACACAGCAATAAATGCTCTCCGGGTGTGGCCCCGCGTCGAAACGGGTACGTCTATCCCGATTGCCTCTAAGTATCAGGTATGTCCCCGAGTGAGCTATGACGCGTCACTATCCATCACTCGTTGGCATCTCCGTGTTAAGTGCCGTCGTGACGGGGCTAGGCGTCTGGCTCGCCTTTCTGGCCGAACTCGCTCTTCTTCCGGCAACGACGAGTACGACGTGGACACTACTGGTTGGGTTCGTGGAGGAGGCGTTCATTCGATTCCTCCCGTTGATTCTCACGTTCTACGCCTGGAGTTACTGGCGAGGACGACTCCTCTCGAAGACTGAAGGATTGTTCGCCACTATCGCGTCAGGACTCACTGTCGCCGGACTGGAGATACTGCTCAAACTCGAGTACTTGACACAATTGGAGACGACTGTCAGATTCGATTCGCTGTTCCTGCCGTTGGTGTTTGTGCACCTCCCGTTCGCACTCCTCGCCGGACGATTCGTCTACGCGCTCGGAGAACGGATTCACGGAACCGCGGCAATTGGATTCCCGTCGCTCTCTCGACGAACGGGGGCACTACTGATACTCGGATATCTGGTCCTCTCCCTCGCACACGTCGGGTACAACGTATTTGCCTGACCCGAGGAGTAGAATCACGACCGGGATTAGTCAGCCCAAATTTCGGACAGTGACAGACAGCCCGGCAACTGACCGATGGGGTCGTTAGTGGTCGTCGCCGAGGGCCGTCCGTACCATCTCGTTCAGTTCGGTGAGCTTCTCGCGGACGCGCTCGGGCTTGTCGGCGGGTGGTTCCTCAAGGGCGACCTGTTCGTGGGGGTCCGGTTCACCGACGATGACGGTGCCGATCATTCCAAGCGATTCGTGGGGCGTGCAGTAGTAGTGGTAGACGCCCTCAGTCTCGAAGGTGTGTTCGAACGTCGCGCCCTCGTCCGAGACGATGCCGCTGTCCCAAGCCGTCGCCCCGTCCGGGACGAGTTGGGGTTGGTCGTTGTCCGGGTGGTAGGCGGTCGTCGAGTGACTGCCGCTCTCGTTCGTCCAGGTGACAGTCCCGCCGACGTTGACGCGCACGACGTGCGGTTCGAAGTGGTACCCACCGTCTTCGGTGATCATCCGAACGTCGGCGGCGTCGCTTGGTGCACCGACTGCTTCGTCGTGACCGCTTTCTTCGTCGCTGTGTCCCGACTCGGTGCCGGCATCATCGTGAGGAGCCTCAGTCGGCGTTGCATTCGCTCCTCCACCGTCGCCGTTCTGCGTTCCGGTACATCCGGCGAGCCCCACGACCGCCGCGCCGCCAGTCAACTGGAGCATCCGTCGTCGCGTGAGTGAGTCGGTCATAGCATCGGTCACCTTGCAAGTGGACCTACACACCCGGAAGATATAGTCCGGCAAGCAGATTTGCTGGGTCAGCAAATCGCCGTTTCTTTATATACTGTTCCGAAGAAACGTCGACTGTGAGTGAGGAGCGAGATGTCTCGGGGATCCTCGCCATCCTCGACGACGACTATGCACGCGCGATCCTCGAGGCGACTCGCCGAAACCAGATGTCAGCCAAGGAACTCAGCGACGAATGCGACATGTCCGTTTCGACAGTCTCCAGGCGCGTCAATACGCTACTGGAGTACGATCTACTCGTCGAGCGAACACACATCGATCCCGATGGTCACCACTACAGTGAATACGAAGCTCAGCTGGACCGCGTCGAGGTCGAACTCTTGGAATCAGGGTTCGACGTCCGTATCGAACTCAGAGAAGATGCGCCTGACCGGTTCGCCCGTCTCTGGGACACAATGAGGAACGACTAACCATGCACATCGGCCTCGTCATCGCAAAGCTCGTCACGATGGCGCTCGGGTTCATCATCGCGTTTCAGGCCTACAGAGGGTACCGTCGAAGCAACAGTCAATCGATGCTGTATCTCGCGATCGGCTTCGCCATCATCAGTTTCGGAGCGATCATCGAGGGTATCTTATTCGACGTGGTCGGGCTGACGTTCCACAATGCAGGGACAGTGGCGACAGCGATCGTCGCGATCGGCATGCTCACCATCCTGTATGCATTGTACGGTCGTGATTCACAGAGGGTGGGGGAGTGAATAGATGGTTGATACGACAACGGCAATCCTGCTCGCCGTCCGCTTGATCGTCCTCGGCCTCGGCGTCCTGATCACGTACTACAGTTTCGAGGCCTACCGACGAACGGGGACGGACTATATGCGAAATGCCGCAATTGGATTCGGTATCATCACTATCGGTGTATTCATCGAGGGAGTGCTTTTCGAGTTCGGAGGCCTCGATCTCGCCGTCGTCCACATCATCGAATCGGTCGCTATCGGGCTCGGCTTTCTGGTTCTACTCATATCTCTCCGCCGGTAGCTCGGACGTGTCTACGCTCCTCGAACGGTCAAAACCGGCACATCCGAACTCCGGAGAACCCGTTCAGTCACACTCCCAACCAGCTGTCGTGAAAGGCCGGATCGACCGTGCGTTCCCAAAACGACGAAGTCGATGGAGTGCTGTTCGCAGTAGTCCAGTATTGATTGATGAGGAACGCCGTGGTGAATCTCGGTGACCGTTGAAACTCCGTCGGCATCGGCCTGGGACCGGACGTTTTCGAGTATTTTCTCTCCGCTTTGCTCCAGCACCTGCTGTAGTTCGTCCCACGTCCACCCCGGACGAGACGCGTACGCACCTCTATCGACGACATAGAGCACATGGAGTGTTGCCTCATACGTCCGAGCTAAATCGAGCGCATGCTTGACCGCTTCCTGTGCTTGTTTGCTCCCATCGGTCGGAACGAGGATATTCTCGAAGTCTTCTAGAAGCTCGGAATCCGACATCTCTTCAGTCGGCCCCGATTTGACGCTGAGGACGGGCACGTCAACAGTACGGACGACTCTGGCCGTGACGCTCCCCAACAGGAATCGGTCGAGTCCTGTATGTCCTCGAGTTCCCATGCAGACGAGGTCGATGCCAGCATCAGTGATATAGGACGCAATCTCCCGTGCTGGAATGCCACGCCGAATTTCCGTTACCGCGTCCAGTCCCTGTTCTGAGGCTTGAGTGGCGATTTCCTGGGTAGCGGCATCGCCGGCATCGTACCACGTGTCCGTGAGTGTCTCCAGATCCGTCTCGATGGCGGTCAGTTCGAGCTTTCGTTCGATGGGGGAACTATCGATGACGTGGAGGGCGTGGACAGTCGCATCGTATCGTCGAGCGAGACTCAGGCCGTACCGAATTGCGGGCTTGACGTGATCACTTCCACCGGTTGGGATGAGGATGTCGGTGTACATGGTTGTAGTGGTAAGGCCGATTGATTGTGCTAGGGACGTTCCCCCGTCGGTTTGGACGATTCCCGAACGGCTGACTCGATGCGGTCTTTGAAGAAGACGAGCTCCTTGTTGGTGTGGTCGTAGAGCTTGGCCTTTCGATCGAGAGCGGTCGTGAACAACCACTTCAGCAGCCGGCCGCGGCGGTTGTTCGAGAAGTCCATCCAGACGGCGTGCGACATCCGGGTTCCGTCGTCCGTCTCTACGAGTCGTATCGTACCGCCCTCGGGGATCCGAACGGTGACGAGTCCGCGGAGGAGCGGATAGTACGCCGTTCCCGTCCAGACCGCCACGTTGGGGTGGTCGATGTACTGGAATCGGCCGTGGAGGTCGGCGAACATCCCGGCGACCTCTTCGGCCTGATGGAACGTCGCCCCTTCACGGGGGCGGTTGTCGGGCGTGTCGTATTCGAGTCCGTAGTGTTCTTCGGGATTCGACGCCGTCCAGTGAACCGGGTCGGTCACGTACTCCCAGATCTCCTCGGGGTTGGCGTCGATGATGATTTCGGCTTTGTCGGTGACGTACATGGATTGTCTCCTCGTATTATCGCGCGAAGACGTTGTACAGCCACGCGAAGGGGTACGCGATGACGAAGCTGACCACGGCGGCTTCGACCATGCCGGCCACGGTCCCGACGACCGTTGGCTCGAAGAACAGGTGCCACTGTTCCATCATCGTCACCGCGCCCTCGTAGACACCGATCGCACCGAACACGCCGAGCAAGAGCATGACGACAGCGGAGACAACTGCGGCAGCGCCCGCGAGTGCCAGCGCGTCAAGCTGCATCGCTTTAGCCGGGGCTTCCGTACTGTACGCGTCTTGGGAGGTGGTAGTCGTGCTCATATGTAGAGATACGCTTGACTCATTCAATCGACTTTCTCTTACAATTCGAAAGAGTAGCACTTCAGTCGGAGCCTCACCGGATTTCCGTATGATAAAAGTCGGAGATGGGAGCTCTGTCCGTAACTCTGATCATCCATGGAGAGCGCAGCGATCTTCGAACAGAGGACCAAAGCGCGCGGTCTAGGATTCTTGAACTCCCATACTAGAGCGGGCACCCAAAACTCCCTTCTTATTCTACTTTCGAATGTAAGTTTTCGAGTTGCCACGGCACCATATTCTTAAGAAAAAATAACAAGATAGATGCTTACGATTGAGTACGTATGCAAGCCGCCCTGCTTGATGGAATCCTCGAGTCGTTGCGGATCGGTGTCGGCTTCCTCTGGACGGCAGCCTGGGCAATCATCATGGGGCTGATGATCACGAGTCTCGTCCAGGTCTACGTCTCGAAAGAGCGGATGGCGCAGGTCCTCGGAGAGGAGAACCTGAGCGGTCTGACGAAAGCAACAGTGTTCGGTGCGGCGAGTAGCGGCTGTAGCTTCGGCGCGGTCGCCATCGGGAAGGGCCTGTTCAAGAAGGGGGCGCACGCGGTAAACGTCCTCGCGTTCATGTTCGCCTCGACGAACCTCATCGTCGAACTCGGCCTGATGATCCTCATTCTGCTGGGCTGGGAGTTCCTCGTCGCGGAACTCCTCGGTGGCGTTATCCTCATCGCGGTGATGGCGCTGCTTGTCCACTTGACTCTCCCTGAGAACCTCTTCGACGAAGTTCGACAGGAGCTGAATCAACGTGATCAAGAACACGGTGTCACCGAGGACCCGACCTGTGGAATGGAAGGGAAAGACGAGTACTCGCTGACGACCGACGGTGGCGAGACGCTGAAGTTCTGTTCGGCCGGGTGTATGGAAACCTACGAACAGGAGGCCGCCAGCAGCGGCGGCTGGCGTGACGAACTCCTCTCGTGGGGCGGCTGGTACAAAGTGGGCAATCAGTACCGCAAGGAGTGGTCGATGATCTGGAAGGACGTGATCGCGGGCTTTCTGATCTCGGGGTTCGTCATCGTGTTTGTCCCGCAGTGGGTGTGGAACGCACTCTTCCTCCAGGGAGAGGGACTCCTGGTGAGCGCCGAGAACGCCATCATGGGCGTCGCGATCGCCGTCATCAGCTTCGTCGGGAGCATGGGCAACGTACCGTTCGCCGTCGCCCTGTGGGGTGGCGGCATCAGCTTCGCCGGCGTCATCGCGTTCGTCTACGCCGACCTCATCACCATCCCCGTCCTGAACGTCTACCGGAAGTACTACGGCTGGACCGTGATGCTGTACATCCTCGGCGTCTTCTTCGTGACAATGGCGTTCACGGGCTTCCTCATGGAGGAACTGTTCAACGCCCTCGGCATCGTTCCGAACCTCGCCGGCGGGCAGACGGCGTCCGAACAGACGTACTTCGAACTCAACTACACGTTCTACCTCAACATCATCGCGTTCGCCCTCTCTGGGTTCCTTCTCTACGTCTACCGACGCGGACTCGGTGCGCCTGGTCAGTACCGGGACCCGGTCTGCGGAATGCGAACTGACGATAGCGGGCCGAGTCTCACCCACGACGGTGAAACGTACTTCTTCTGCTCGAAGCGGTGCGAGCGCTCGTTCGAGAACCATCCCAACGAGTTCGCCCACCAGCATCCAGAGGTTGGAGGGACGGGGTCTTCACAGAGCCATGAGCATCACTGAGCACCGCGTCTCGACTCCGAAGAGCGTGCGCGGCGTCTGGGGTCCTTCGAGGCCAATCACAACTGGTACAGTACCATCCGGCCAATTCACCGGCATGAACGAATATCACAGGAAATCGAGGTGGGATGGATGAATCGACGGCGAGCCGATGCAGTCGTCGGGCTCCTTGTCGCTGCTGTCGTTGTCATCGGTGGGGTGCTCAGCTGGCAAGCATACCAGCAACAGCAGGCGTTCGAGCAGATGGGGTCGATGATGGGGACGTCGATGGGAGCAGTTCACGGCACGAATCCGCTCTGGTACGTCCTCGGGACCATCCTCGTGTCGGCTGTTCTCGGTGGAGGGTATCTGCTGATTCGCGACGACGTCACCAGCACGGAGGCAGTCGATCGGCAACGGAGTAGTGCATCAGAGGATGTCGACCAGGGGAGCCCTAGCTCCGGGTCCGACTCCGAACCGTCGATCAACACCGCCCATTCGAACGACACCATCAATCCAGAAACCCAGCCTCGGGCCCGCGTGCTGGACCTCTTACCCGACGACGAACGGCGTATCCTCGAACCGGTTCTCTCCTCGCCAGGCATCACGCAGATCGAACTCAGGGACCGATCGGACTTCTCGAAGAGCAAGGTGAGCCAGACGGTCAGCGCCCTCGAGAAACGCGGCTTACTATACCGTGAGCGCCAGGGACGGACCTACCGGATCTACCCGAGTGACGACCTGAAACAGACGCAGAGTTAGCACCTGCGAGCGCCTGTCGAACAGTTTTGTAGCTAGACGTCGTATCAACGCTCATGTGCAATCGCCACGTCGCTCACATAATTGCGGACTACGAAGCGGCGAGGCTCGACGAAGAGGAGGAGAGGACCGAAGAATCCGAGTCCCGTGATGGTGAACAGACGACGAGAGCGCAGCCCGGATTGCTGGCAACTCTCAGAAGTCGCCTCGCTCGATAACTCCAGACCTGACAAAGCCGACCTCATTCGTAGTCGAGAGGGATGTCTGGGTTAGGGAATCTAACCGCTCAGAGCCAGCGCTTCTGATTTGAAAGAACAACTGCAATCAATCATTCCAACGTAACTCAGTGTATGAGAGCGGATGCCCTCCATCCCGATCCATTCGATGACAGTGACAGTGGAGATTCGGGCCACCAGCCGTTGCCCGCCTCACTCGCACGAATAACGGCGATCGGTGCGTACGCACTCCTCGCCGGCGTCCTCCTAATGGGACTGTCCTTTTTCACGAATCCGGTTCCCGATCCGTCCTTTCCGTGGGCGACACTCCCCGACTCGTTCAGAGTCGCCTACACGCAACCCCGGATCGAACACTGGCCGGTCACCTACACTGTCGGCCTATGGCTGGTCGTCTTCACACTCCCGCTGGTGCTGTTGCACGGCTACCACCGATACGAGTCACGACTCTCGGTTCGGCCGAGTACGTGGCTCACAGCGCTGCCCGTGACGGTGATGCTCGCCTTTACCACCTACTGTCGGTTCTTCTGGCCCAAGCTCCAGCCGCCGACGTGGAACGCCCCTTCGTACACACTCGTCTGCTGGGGCTACTGCTCGACGTACGACCCGCTCTGGAGCAACCTTGCATACGCGGTGGCAGTCGTCGGCGTGGGTGCTACGTACCTCGCGTATCGAGAGTCATCATACGCGAAACACACGCTCGCGACGTTCGGGCTCCTCGCGTTCCCGCTTGGTCTCCCAGCTGTGTACGACGCCTATCGGCGCCACGCACGGAGCTGAGACAGGCGTATCGGGGGCTAGATGTGGACGCCGAGCGGTCCTAACGTCACTAATCGGCGGCCTGTACCTGTCCGCTCGACTGACTCTGCCCCATCTCGGCGGGGTTCTTCATGCCCTCCTTGACGCCAAAGTAGACGAGTGTGGCGTTGACCGGGTACGCGAACACGAACCCGACCGAGAGCGAGAACACCAGTGCACCCCAGAATAGCAGGTCGGAGATGTGGGCCTGACTGGCGATAAGCAGATCCGTCCCGATAGCCGCGATCTCCATGATGGTGATGCTCGGCGTCTCGCTGTAGAGGGCGTCGAGCATCGCCTCCCCGAAGCTGACCCCCTCTTGCATCAGTGGCCCAACGGTGAGCGCGTACCCGAACAGATATGCGAGCGCGAACGTTCCTGCCGTGATGACGAGCGAACTCCCGAGTGCGAGGAGCCCCGCGAGGAGGACGAATCCGAGGACTTCACCGGCACCACAGCCGGAGTAGCAGTGGGCGGTCGAGCGGAATCCCCGCCGCCACAGCGAGTCGTTGCTGATCTGGGTCCGCCCGGAGTACCAGTAGACGGCCAGCCCGAACGGCCCGGAGTAAAGGACGACGAGCGTCCACACCCCTTTCATCAGCGACGGCAGCGCCTGATTGCGCTCTCGGATGTCCCACCAGAGGGTACCGACGGACCCGAGCACGAAGAGTGCCCAGATACCCATCACGAGTGGATCCGAAAGGATCGGTTTCATGACGTGGCGAACCGGTGCGAGCGCGTGTTCGAGTTGTGTGAGGAGTCCCTGAAATAGCATAGTTGACGAGATTGCTGCGATAATTCGAAGCTGTACGCTGCTGCCGCGATTCGATGAATCGTTACACGACCTAGTTGGGGAGGGACCTTTTCTGCAGTTGTGGTTAACATTCCAAAGCGCGTCGTCTCAGCCTTCTCGACCCTTCGGTCGCCACCTGAGCGTACGGAGGGATAGTCCACCCCACCGATTTCAGCGGGTATGAACGATTCCATTCCTGAAAAACGATTAGAACGCCCTATACACGTTCTCGAACGTTCTCCTGCGCGGATTCACACCCATCGTGATAACTCCCGACCGGTCCTACGAGTAACCGAGGAGAAAGACAATGACCAACTACAAACTCGGCGGCTGGCTGCTCGTGGTGCTCGCTATCGTCGGACTCGCGTTCGTCGCGCCCGTGGTCAGCGCACACGGAACCGACACGACCGCTGACGACGCGCCCCCGTACGATGGGACCGCCGACGACTGGGCGGCCTGGATGGAGGCGCACATGACCGACCACATGGGCCCCGGTAGCGTCGAGTGGATGGAGTCGCACATGGGTGTGACCGTCGACGAGATGGCCCAGGACATGGCCGACGACGACTACGACGGCGGAATGTACGGGCAGGGCCACTGCTGACGGCCCCTGACCGTCCCGAACGCATCGAATAAACACTGAAACACACCACCCAACCCACGATCATGACGCAATTCATCACTAACCTCGGACGCACTGCTCGGCGACTCGCGATACTCGCCGTCCCGCTACTGGTCGCGACGACCGGATCCGCTGCGGCCCACGGCGGCGGGAGCTACGGTGGTGGCATGATGGGCGGCGGCTGGGGGCTCTTCGGTGGCGCGATGGGTCTCTGGGGGCTCCTCTGGATGGGATTGCTCATCGCCGTCCCGCTCTACCTCGTGTTCGCGCTCACGGGACGTGACGGTGACCGATCCGACGAACGACCGCTGTCCGTCCTTCGAGAGCGCTACGCGCGTGGCGAACTCTCGGACGACGAGTTCGAACGGCGGCGCGAACAGTTAGAACGTGCTGGGTGAGCCATGCGGTATCGGTTCCGGCATGGTGAACCACCCTGCGATGACCGAATCGGAACCCCACTACTAAGTCCACAAACGGAGTACCCTATTGCATGACGTACACAATACAAACGGCAGTGTCCGCCGAGTTCGACGACGTCGTCGAGACGACCATCGACGCGCTCAAAGACGAAGGCTTCGGCGTGCTCTGCGACATCGACGTGCAGGCGACGCTCGAGGAGAAACTCGGCGAGGAGTTCCGACAATACCGCATCCTGGGGGCATGCAACCCACCCCTCGCGCACGAGGGATTGACCGAGGAGATCGAACTCGGTGCGCTCCTGCCATGTAACGTCATCGTCTACGAAACCGACGATGGCGAAATCATGGTGAGCGCCGTCGACCCCCAACAGCTCGTCGGGATGGCCGACAACGAGGCGCTCGACTCGATTGCGACCGAGGTTCACGACAGATTCGAGCGCGTCCTCGCGAGCATCGCCGAAGACCTCGAATCACCGTCGGAGGCCTGAGAGCCGATGTCCTCGTCGAACCAGCTCGACACGACGACCATCGTCCTCCTCATCCTCGGGGCGATCATCATCCTGCCCCTCCTCACGATGGGGATGGGCTTCGGTGGGATGATGGGCTACGGCGGAATGATGGGCGGATACGGGACGACCAGTGGCTGGTGGCCGCTCGTCGGAATGCTCGTCCAGCTGGTCTTCCTCCTCGTCATTCTGGGCGGGGGCTACCTCGTCTTTCGACGCGTGACGGACTCGCAGTCAGCTCAGAATCCCGCAATGGAAGAACTGCGGATGGCGTACGCGCGCGGCAACCTGACCGACGAAGAGTTCGAGGCGCGTCGAGACAGGCTCGAACGCTCGGAGTAGTCGGGTCGACCACCAACGCCTGGTCACCCACGTGCCCATCCTTCGAATCTGAAATCCAAGACGGACACAGCTTTCGATGATTAATAGAAATGTGCTAAAAGCACAAAACCATACTAACCACTATGACCGAGGTAATCCTCTTCACGCAGGAAACCTGCGGGGCGTGCGCAACGCAACGGGAGAAAAACGAGGGTATCGAGGCGGCGTACCCGGACGTCGACTTCCGGGAGATCGATATCCAGACCGATCTGGAGACGGCCGAGAAGTACGGCGTCCGAAAGACGCCGACGACGCTGGTGTACGCGGACGGGGACCGGACCGCCGAGTTCATCGGCATCGTCGATCGAGACGAGCTGGAGGCGGCTATCGAAGACGCAGACCAGCAATCGGCCGGACTCACGGAACGGCTGGCCAGCATCATACGCAGATGACGAAAAACCAAATGACACAGATAACGAACTACAGTAGACGGCAGTTTTTGGGAGCGCTCGGGGCCGGCACGGTCGCGACAGCGGGACTCACCCGGACAGCCACTGCCCAGGAGCAGCCCGTCGTTAGGATGGGGAACAACTACTTCGACCCGATTGGACTCCACGTCAAGCCCGGCACGACCGTCAGGTTCGAGATTGCGGCCGGAGCACACTCAGCGACGGCCTACGAGAGTCGGATTCCTGATGCCGCCACTGCATTCGATAGTGGGGTCATTTCGTCTGGGGGATTCGAGCACACCTTCGAGGAACCGGGCACGTACGACTACTACTGCATCCCGCACAAGTCGATAGGGATGGTCGGTCGCATCGTCGTTGGCAGCCCTGGCGGTCCGGCCGAAGAGAGCCCGATTCCAGACGGCGACGTGCCGGACAGCGACACGATCGTCGAGCGAGGCGCTGTCGCGTACGGGTCGAGCGCGGGCAGTAATGGGACTCCTGGTGATGGAATGATGGGTCCAGGAATGGGTCGTGGGCCCGGAATGATGAACGGCGGCTGGGGCGGCGGACTGCCGTTCGTCGGCGGGGCACTCGGAATGCTCGGACTAGTCGGCGGATTCCTCTACTGGGCACTGCGTCGGGGAGATGCGTCTTCACTGGGAGATGATTCCGCGATGGAAACCCTCCAGCGACGATACGCACGCGGCGATATCGACGAGGAGGAGTTTCAGCGACGACAGGAGCGGTTAGGAGAGGATCAGCCAGACTGAGCACGTATAATCAGAAGAGAGTGGTGAGCACGGCGATTTATGCCGGTCCCCACCCTACGTTCTAGGAACCATGGTTCGGTGCTACATCTGTGAGTCACAGTGTGCCAGCGACGACGAGGTGTTCGTCTGCGAGCACTGTGGAATCACCTGCCACCAGCACTGTATGGCGAAATACGACACCGACGTCTGTCCAAAGTGTGTTGGTGAGCCGATGATCGGAGCGATCGAATTCTAATAGCACGATGGCTACGACTGTCGAACTCCCCGACGCCGACGAGACGTGTGCGTACTGCGGGTCGAGAATCTTCGATCACGATCCCATCTGTGTTCGAGACTGCACCGATGATTGCGGCTCTCCCGCGTACTTCTGTAACTACGCGTGCCTCTCCGTGTACATCGACGAACACGACCTGACGACGGGCGACGCGTGCGAGTGGTCACCCGACAAAAACGACTGCTGCTGAGCGGCTTCGCTTAGCTAACGACGCGGAGCAACATCGTATCTGTCTCCCACTTTCAGGCCATTCCCGGAGCAGTACTGGCAGCCGACCAACTTTATGCCCGTAGTCGACGAACGTCTCTACTGGTATACCATGTCGACAGAGCGCTCCTCCGACGGCCTGCTCCGCATCGTCCTGATCGTCCTCGCGGTGATCGTCCTGTTCCCGATGCTGATGATGGTCTTCGCCGCCCCGATGATGGGGATGATGGGCTGGTGGTGGGGCGGCGGCACGGCCGGTGGCCTCTCGCCGCTGTGGGGCATCGGGATGATGCTCGTCTGGCTCGTCGTCCTCGTCGGCATCGGCTATCTCCTCTATCGCGGCCTCGTCGGTGGTGTCGGGTCGTCCCTGACTACTGACAGAGCACTCGAGGAACTCCGCGTCGCGTACGCACGCGGCGATCTCTCCGACGAGGAGTTCGAGGAACGGCGGGCGAAACTCACCAGCGAGGAGTCGCAGTAGTCTGTAATCATGGCCCCGACAGTACAGCGGCGCGAGTTCCTCACGACGCTCGGAGCCGGCCTCGCAAGTCTCTCGGGCTGCGTCGGCAATCTCCCGGGAAGCAGCGGCGGCGTCGATCGAACGATCTACGTCGGCGCGTATCACTGGGGGTTCGTCATCGTCGACGAATCCGGGGAGGAACAGGACCGCATTAGCCTGCAACGGAACGATGTTCTGCGTGTCGTTTCGTTCAACACGCTCGCGAGTCAGGCCGTCCAGTCCCTTCCGCCGACGATCCGAGACACCCTACCCGACCACGAGGCCCTCGAAGAACGAAATACGGAACGAATCCCGGCCCCATCCGACGGCGACTTCCACGAGCTACTCGAAGAAGCAAACGAGCAGTACCCAGATCATAGCCTCGCGATCATGCCCTCCGGACAGGTCCACATGGGCGGCGGGATGATGATGCACCCTGTCTCACTCCCCCAAAATGCCACCAGACCCATCGTGCGACAGTTAGGAGCGACGCAACGGGGCGATTACACGCTGAGCTGCCTGACCTACTGTGGCTATGGACACCCATACATGGAAATCGACGGTGGAATCGTCGTCACATAGGGATCCGTCGGAGATATCACCGAGGTAACTGTCCGGGAAACAGCGCGATGAGCGAACTAGCTGGAGAGCTGTTGGGCTTGCTCGACCCACGACGACACTCGTGAACCACTGATACCCAGTCGCTCGGCGAGCGCGGCCGGATCCGAGCCTGCGAGCATACTCACCGTAGAAATTCCGGCGTCGTGGAGACGCTCCTCGTACGCCGGCCCGATGCCGTCGAGCTTCTGTAACGACTGTTCCTGGTCGGGTCTCTCTGGAACCTCGCTCGCGCCGGTCGTATCTGATCCGTGGGTCGAAGTCACCGACCGTTCCCGGAACCACGTCGCCACGCGGGGCCACAGTTCCGCGTGGGCCTTGCCCGAGACGGCCATTCCGACGTGCCCAGTCGGGAACTCGTAGATGTCGGTGTCCTCGCTCGGGATCACGTCCGTGAATGGTTTGCTGGCCCCCGGTGGGATGAGGTGATCGAACGAGCCGATGATCTGTAAGACCGGTATCGTGAGGTTCTCGATGTCGACGGGGTCGCCATCCAGTACCAGTTCGTTCCGGTAGAGAGCATTCGCCTGGTAGATGTCCTCGATGAACTGGCGGTAGGCCTCGCCCGCGACGTCGACCCCGTCACGCACCCAGCGTTCCATCCGGCCGAAGTTCTCGACGGCCGTCTTGTCGTCGAGATTGTCGAACAGGATCGTGTACTTCCCGAAGTAGGTATCGACGGGATTTATCTGGGCGAAACCAGCCGCGAGAAACTCCGCCGGCACGTTCCCGTAGGTCTCGGTGATCGCTCCCGGGTCGAAGTACTCCTCGCTCCCCCACTGTTCGAGAATACCACCTGTATCGTCGAAACACAGCCCCGTCGCCATGAGGCCGAGATTGCTAACCTTCTCGGGATGGAGCGCCGCGTATATCGTGCTCAGTGTCCCGCCCATGCAGTAGCCGAGGACGTTGATCTCGTCAGTTCCAGTTCGCTCTCGGACGACGTCGACGCAGTTGTCGATGTATCGATTCACGTAGTCGCCCAGCGTTAGCGACGCGTCGAGTCGGGACGGTTCCCCCCAATCGATGAGATAGACGTCGAAGCCATCCTCGAGGAAGCGTCGTACGACGCTCTTGTCGGGCTGGAGATCGAGGATATAGGGGCGATTGATCAGCGCGTAGACGACGAGTAGGGGCGCGTCGTGCCGGTCGTCGGTCAGGGGTTCGTAGTGCAAAAGGTCGAGTTTGTTCTCCGAATAGATGACCTCACTTGGCGTCTGCCCGACCTCGACAGAGGCGAGGTCGTCGAGGCGTTCCGGAAGGAAACGTATCGTCTCGACGGCATCTGCGCTTCTTTCGAGCGTTCGACGCTGCAATTCGAGAGGCGCTGTAAATGGGTGCATGGCCATTACTGGTGTCGAACGTGCTGGTGATCACTCCGGCATCGGATCGATCAAAACCGTCGCTGTTCCGTCCAACACGATTTCGTCGGCGTCGTTCTCGATTCGAGTTGTGAGGCGATACCGGGCACCGTCGAGGTCATCGACGATTTTACATCGAGCCGTCAGTGTCTCGCCGATGTCCACGGGCTGTTGGAACTCTAGGTTTTGCGAGATGTAGATCGTGAGCCCGGGAAAGCACGCCAGTGCCGCGCTGATCAGTCCCGAGACGAGTGTCCCGTGGACGATCCGGTGGCCGAACCGGGTCTTCTCCGCGAACGCATCGTTGAGGTGGAGGGCGTTCGTGTCGCTGGTCGCTTCGGCGAATTTCCGGACGTCGTCGTCCGTAATCTCCTTCGAGAAACGGACACTGTCGCCCTCTTGGAGCGACGTGGGGTCTGCAATATCGATGTCAAATTCACCTTTCGCACGGCCGTATGGCAGACGAGGGATGATGGCACCGCCTGTCTCGATGAGGTGAGGGTGTGGCGTCTCGACGTACTTCTCGGGAGCGCTATCGAACAACGCTTGGCAGTCGTTCGAGCAGAAGTGGAACGACTCGCCTTCGTACTCGGTAGTCGCTTCGGCAGATTCGGGTGGGATTTCCATCCCACAGACGGGATCGACTGGCATGGGTACACTGAATTGATGGCTTGTTCACGGTCGAGTTCGGGGTCGGAATCGTTCAGTCGGTCTGCTAGAGAGTAACGTAGTCACTCACTATCAACGTACGTGTCGCTCACAGCATCAACCGGGAGCAACTGTAGAGGGTGGGTCACGTCCCTATGTGGTCAACCTCGTCGAGAGCTTCAGTCGCCACGTCTCCAAGCTCGCCCGCTTCGATGTGGGAATAGCGCTCGCGAACCATCTCCTCCGAATTGTCGAGATATCGGGCTGCGACTGTATAGCCAAACGCTCTGACGAGGACCTCTCCCATACCTCGCCGACCGCCGTGAGGAGCGAGATAGTCGTGTTTCGGGTGATCAATGTCAACCTCTCCTTCCTCGGAGAGTCGTTTGAGAATCGACCGCGCGCCATCAGTCGTGATAGAAGGAGGTCGGATATCCTCCTCAAGCGTAAGTAAAAGGTCGCGAGCGAACTCATCACGGTACTCGTCGATGGCGTCCGGTTGTAGCCCTCGGTCAGCGAGCTCCTCTCGGACGTGCGTCGCGAGTGTCCGCTGATCGAACGTTGGGAACACTGGCCATCGGTCCGCTGGCGGATCCATCAGTTTCCGGTAGCTCCGCAGCGGCGAAATCACCGGGTCGGGGAGACTCGCGGCGTCCCACTGCTGTTTCTTCCGGTAGACGTCCATACTCCCGTCGTCGAGGGAGAGATCCTCCCAGCGGACACCGCGCCGGCGTGGGTCGTTCGGATCCCGGAGGAGTTCCCCGACGCGAACGGCGGTGTACGCGAGGACGAACACCAGAGCCCGGTCACGAGCCGCCTTCAGCGCCGCGTAGCGCGCTCGCTGCTTGTCTAGGGAGTCAGTGTCCTCCGGGAGTGTCGTGTACGTCTCGATGGCGTCGCGGGCCCGTTCGTCGACGTGGCGGGTGAGTGCGTGGCGCTGCTCGGACGTCCAGGCCTGCTGGTCGCCGGGCTTGCGACCGTCGTCCTCCGGCAACGGCGCCATCGCACTCGCTCGCTGCGCGTAATGCGCTTCGAGGTACCCCTCGTTGACACACCAGCCACACCACGCGGAGATATAGCGATAATAGGTTTGTACCGTGTTCTGCTTGAGTCCGCGATCTCCACTGAGATGCCGGGCGTACTCCCGGAAGACGCGTTCGTCGAGATCGTCGAAGGTCGGCTCCCGGTCGACGTCGTCGGGAACGATCCCGGTCCAGTCGTCGTCACCACGGTCGCCGGCGGCCCACTCGGCAAACCGCTCCAGCTCACGCGCTGCGTTCCGTCGATAGTTCCCGCCGTCGCCACCACGACCCTTCCCCTTGTCCTGGAGATACCGTTCGAAAGAGCTCGCAAGCGACCGGTCGGCGCGTTCTCGTGGTGTCATGAGTCCTCGTTCCCGTACTGGTAGGTTGGACGGACATCCTCGAGGAGCGCTTCGATGATCTCCCAGAGGATTAGCGAGGGGGTCTCGTGGTCGAACGTGATTCCCCAGCGATCTTCCTCATCGTCGGCTGCGTACTGGAAATGCGTTCGTCCGAGATCTGGATGGTCTTCGTCCTGGTGCCAGCCAGCGTGAAAGCCCGTGTTCGGGTCGGTGTAGTTGATACGGAACCAATCGTGGGGGTCCTGTCGATACCACTTGATGGACAGTTCTGGCGACTCAGGCCCTATCGAAGGAGAAAGGCGGGCCGGATCAAAACGGGCCCGCAGCTGCTTGGCCTCGATATCATCAGGAACGAACTCGACCGTCGTGATCTGTGGTACACGATCGAGGACGTCCCGCTTCAGCTGGGCGTAGAGGTTTGCGTTCGGGTCGCCACCGGGATGCGGGACCGACATCCGTCAGCTACTGGCCTCGGCAGGCTCGTTCGTTGGTGTAAGGAAGTCCCATTCGCGGATGGCGAAGCCGACGATGTCGATGCGCCGCTGGAGATGTTCCCACTCGCGGGCAATCTCACGCCGGCGGTCTTCTTCGTCGGCGTCGAGACCCTCCTCGGCGAGCGTTCCGCGAAGCTGATTCGGCGACTCGACGTCGAATTCGTCCTCCCAGTCGCGGATCTGCGCCTTCATATCGGCGAGCCGGTCCGTGAGTTCCTCGACAGTGTGCCCGCTATCCCGGAGGCGCATCGCTTCCTGCATCGCCTGGCGGCGGTAATCGGGGTAGTACGTCGTGTGCGTCCCGCTCTCATCACGGTGGAGGATACCATCGTCGACGAGACGTTCGAGGACCCGCTTGGTCGGCTCGTGTGACCAGCCCGCTTCGGAGGCGATCCAGTTGGCCGTCCGCGGCTCCGACAGCTGCCGGGCGGCCATCCTCACTCGATCTTCACCCGTGGTCTGGCGCTCCATCAGCCCCTTGGAGTTCGATTCGTCTTCGGTCATACGGTACCGTTCACACTCTATCTCCATATAGGTTGAGGGCATTCGTTCTATATCGAACTGCCAGATTCCGCTCGTTCTTCGACGTAGCTGACTGGAACCTCAGCAAACTCGAAGCCGGGTCTCGGCGGCTCTACCCTGGGGGAAGCGCCGTTCTGAGCTGATTGCATTATTCGTGCTTACCGGACGGCGTCGGGGTACTTCAAAGTGGTCGTGATTACCAGCATAATCAGGACCACTCGCTGTATTCGCCCCATCGAGAGAAATCGAGTATCTGGAGCCCCTTAGCACCGAAAAACCGCACTATGGGAAATTATATATCGTATACCGCTATACAAAATCTCAGGCCTCGTTCTCCGAGAGGTCATTCGTCGCCGAGTTCCGAAAGCCGATCCTGGATTTCCTCGGCATCCGCCTCAGAGAGCGCCTCAACACCGAACTGGACGAGTAGCGGGTAGAAGTGGCGGTTCTTCTTGAACTCGTCCTGGCCCGCCTTGCGGAGCTTTAGCTGGGACTCGAGGTAGGTATCTTCCATCTCGTCGAGGACATCGTCGGGTATGTAGATCGTCCGCCCGTTCCATTCGTCCTTGATATTCGTCTTCGTTTTGCTCGTTTCGTTCGTTTCACTCGTTGAAGTCGATTCGGTCGTTTCGGTCGATGAACTGGTTTCCACCGTTTCACTCACCTCACTCGTTTCGCTGGAATCAGCCTCGTCGTCCTCCTCTTCGTAGTTGCCCTCGATGCCGGAAGCATCACCCCAGCCGTCGCTCATGCTTCCACCTCCTCAGGGGCAGTCTTCTCAAACGTCTCGTCGAACAGGTCGGCAATCTCGTTGAACAGGTCACGTGCATCCTCGACGCGCTGGTTCTCCTTGCCGAAGCCAAAGACGGACACCCCCTCGCCGATCGACTGGGAGAGGTCGGTCCGCTTCGGGATTTCGAACACCGGGAGGGAGTACGCCGACTTGATCTCCTCGATGGTGTCGCGGTGTTCAGCGTTCTGCTCGACGCGGTTACAGACAATCGCGAGCCGATTGATGTCTCCGTATGCCTGTTCGAGGGAACTCAGCTGCTTTGCGAAAATCTGGAGGCTGTTGGCGTTGAGCTTCTCGGGAATGACGGGGATGACGACGTTGCCGGTCGCGACCAGGGCGTTGTCGGTGAGAACGTTCAGGGATGGCGGCGTGTCGACGATGATGTAGTCATAGTCCTTGTCGAGCTCGTCGAGTGTCATCTCCAGCCGCTCGCGACTCTTCGGCGCCTCTAGCAGGGTCTGGATGTTCTTGTTGTTCGCGAGCTTCTCGCTGGCGGGAAGGATGTCGAATTCCTCGTGCTTGACGATGATGTTGTTCACCGACTCCATCTGGTCGAAGTCGAGGACGTCGAACAGCGTCGTACGGTCGGTATCGTAGTACAGATCGTTGTAGCCAAGCGAGCAGGTGAGCCCTCCGTGATAGTCGATATCGACCAGGAGGACGTCGTGGCCTCGGGCGGCGAGTGCGCCGCCAGTATGAATGACGTCGGTAGTCTTCCCTGCGCCGCCCTTCTGATTCGCCACCGTGATTCGTGCAGTATTGGTGTCGGTCATTATCTTCGTTTCTCTCGTTGTGTTCGTTTCGTTCGTTTTGGTCGTTTAGTTCGGTGCGTTCGGTGAGGGGGTTTCACTCGGTGTGAGGATTACTACGATGTTAAAACCAACTGTTCGTTTCGTTCGTGGAAGTAAACACACTCGTTGCTATCAACCTATTCGTTCTATTCGTTACGTTCGTTTCCATCGTTTTGTTCATTGCGCCCGGGGGGCAAGGTCAGTCTCAACCAGTTCGTTCTTAAGACTTCCTTCATTACGTTCGTTTCACTCGTTTTGTTCGTTTAGTTCGTTATACTCATTTTTACCAGTTCCTTCACGGACCCCAGTAATGTCGTCGATGGAAAGTGATCCGGCACTCAGAGTAGGTGATTCAAGAATAGCCTATCTTAAGCTGAGAGATTCTATCGATTAGGAGATCGAAGCAGGTGGTCGCTGGTCATCGACAGGATGCACTTCGCTATCCGTCTCCGGTAGGTGTTCCTCGAGGTCATCTACATCCTGATCGGCCAGCAGATGCTCAAGAACATCCGCAGCTGCTGGTGAGTACAGTGGACGATTATCGTTACCACAACGGTCGTCCATTGTACAGGCCGGACAACCTTCATCACGACCACACGAACAGTCGACGATGAGGTCGTGGGCGCGTTGGGCTACGTCCTCAAAGTGTTCGTAAATCGACCGCGAGAATCCGAGACCCCCCTCGATACCGTCGTAAATGAACCATCCACTTTTGTCGGGATTACCAGGAAGCCGATTGGTCGCGAGACCCCCGATGTCACCACCATCAACTTTCAGCTCAAGTGGCGAGACAGCGATCATAGCGTGTTCCACGGCGTGAATCCCACCGAGATACCCGTGAAGCCGTGGTGGAAGGTTGATACATTCCGGGTTGTGGTATTCCGAGTGCTTGTTGAGCATCGCCCGTTCAATTTTGTTGGGGGTCTCCGCCCAACACAGCTGGGTTCGCATCTCTAGCGGCGGGACCCCAGTTTCATTGCCCAGTTCGAGCACGTCCCCACTTCCGATCTCTCGCTTGAGGTACGTGCTATAGTGGACAGATACCGTTCCGTACCCCCAGTTGAGCGTGAACGGTCCGACCTCGCGCGAGTCCTCGACAACCGTGTCGTAGATGTTGACCTGGCCCTGGGACTGAGTGTAGTAGCTCACGTTCGCTTTCTCAAGTGAGATGTACGGCTGAGGGATGTCTTCCCGAAGCTCAACGACCTGATACTGCTCGCCCTGGTGGAGAACAGTTGCGCCCTCGTGGTAGTCTCTGTAGGCCCGGTCACGACCGATTGGTTGATGGTCAATCGATCCATCACCAGCTAGCCGCACGTCGAAGGTGTTCCCTCCAGAGGAGTACAGACTGATCTCGTCCTGCGGGCGGTCGCGATGAGCATACATCACGCCGCCTTCGAGAGATCCTTCGAGGTCGCCCTTCCGTCGGCCGTACTCGACTGCACGCTCCAGTCGTTCCTCGCCTCCGAAATTCTCCGCATCATCGCGCGTGAGGGGAAGTTCCTGCGCGGCACAGTTGAGTTGCTGGAGGTACACGGGATTGTTGTCGAGGTCGACGACGGCGCTCTCGTGGTCTTCTTCGAGGACGTACTCCGGGTGCTGGAGAATGTACTGGTCGAGCGTGGAGTGGCTCGGAACGAACACTGAGAGCGCATCTCGCGTTCCTCTGCCCGATCGACCGATTCGTTGCCAGAACGACTGGCGCGACCCCGGATAGCCCATGAGGACGGTCCCATCAACGCCGCCGATATTGATGCCGACCTCCAGGGCACTTGTCGTCGAGACGCCGTCGAGCTGTCCGTCTTTGAGCTGGTACTCCGTCCCCCGACGGGACTGTTTACCGTGTCCGGCGTGGTAGGATGCGAAGTCCGGTCTTCCCTGATACCGGTTCTCTGGATCGCTGATGAACCTCTTCGCGCGATTGACGGACAGTTCGGTGAGCTTTCGCGAGTCACAGAACAAGAGCGACTGAACGTTCTTCTGGCACATGTGCGCCCACACTTCCGGGGCTTCGACCGTGGCCGGACGCTTCGACAGCGCCGGAGAGTCAATATCGTCGGTGAGACCGTCATCACCACTCATCGGAGGATCCCAGAAGACGAGGTGACGGATGCCTCGCGGTGATCCATCTTCGTCGACGACTGCCGCGGGCTCTCCCGTGAGTGCGAGAGCGTGTTCGGCAGGATTGCCGATCGTCGCCGTCGTGAGGACATACTGAGGATCGCCGCCGTAGTAATCGATGATCCGTTGGGCGCGTCGGAGGATCCAAGCGACGTGCATCCCGCCGAGGCCAGTCCACATGTGGGCTTCGTCGATAACGACTAGCGAGCAGTTGGAGTGGAAGTCTGCCCACAGATGGTGGCTCTCCAGATACTGATTCAGCCCGACAAAGTTCGTGATTACGACGTTGCACTCATCGCGGATTCGAGACTTTTCCTCGCTCTTCGTGTCACCATCGTAGACGCCGACACTGATATCGAGTCCAAGTGTGTCACGAAGGAACTCGTTGAGTTCTTGCTCCTGATCGCGACTGAGCGCCTTCGTTGGATAGACGATAAGCGACCGCGTCTCTGGATCCTCAAGGTATTGACGAGCGATGTGGAGACCGTAGACCAGCGTCTTCCCCGAGGATGTACTAGTCGCCACACACACGTTGTCACCGCGCTCGAGCACTTGGAGAGCATCTGCTTGGTGGCTCCACGGGTCGAATTCGAGGTTTCGAGCGATCTTGGGCGGAAGCACGTCTCCTGCTGGAACAGTCTGCTCCTCACGAGCGGGAATCTCGAAGTTCTCGTGAACCTGCCCGAAGTAGCGGTTATTCGGGTATGTACTCTCGAGCTCCTCGCCGGTGAGTTGGAGGATGTCCGTCTCGATATCGATGTCACCGTTGTTGGTGTTGTCCTTTGGGTTGGTCGTGAGGTCTGTCTGGCTGTGGTCAGTATCGTGGTCGTCGTGCATTGTTAGAAGTCCATGAGTCCGGTCTGCGTGGTGTTTTCATCAGCAGAAACGCGGGCATGCTTGTGTCCAGGTGTCGCCTCAGCAATCGATTCGTAGACTCCAGCCAGCTCACGGACATCTGCCTCACAGTATGCCCGAGCAGTGTCCCAGTCTACGTCACGAGCGCGGTCTGGAGATACGAGAAGCCGCTGGATGGTCTTCGCCAGTGATTTCCCATCCACAGCGGCAGCAGCCGAGTCGCGCCCATGCCCGAGAGCCTCAGCGACGTCTTCGACCCGATTCGTCCGACCGGGGAGGATGGCGTTGTCTTTTCGCACGGCCCAATCGAACAGGTCGTACTCGAACACGGAGTCCGACCAGTAGTCTGCGTACTCCGGTGCGTGTCCTCGGATGAATCGGCTGAGGTGTTTGAAGTCGAAGTTGTGGCCGTTCCACGCGATGAGGGACGTGCGATCGTACTCGCTGGCTAGCCACGCAACAAACTCTCGAGTGGCTTTCCCTGGGTTGTCTCGTGACGGTTCCGTATCGATGAAGTCCACGTACTCGTCGGTTTCAGGGTCGTAAACCCCGATGAGCCAGATGATACTCGGGTTGAGGCCGTCAGTCTCGATATCAATGAATAGCGGACTGTAGTCTGCTGCGGGGACAGCTTCGTCTGTAAGACGGAGCACGCATCCTTCGGACAATGCGTGGGCGCTCTGGCGGATGCTCTGCGCTTTCGACTCACCGATACCTCGAACCTCACGAAGATCGTGTTCCGTCGCGGCTGCGACGTCGTCACGCGTCTCATACCCATTCCGAGAGAGCTTCGGGGCGGTTCCCTTGCCCACACCCGAGAGCGCTCGGAGGCCGAATTTATCCGCCGGTGTCGTGGACAAAGCGATGCGGCCACCCGAATCAAGCGAAAGGCAGGCGAGTTCGGGTGCCCCTTGCCGACGGGTTGGAGCAAGCCCGCGGACGGGAAGGCGAACGCTCTCGTCGTCGACGTCGGCCTTCCACACGAAATCGTAACTAGCCTCCATGGCTCCGGTGAGGAACGTCGCTTCTCGGTCGGTTCGGTGTTGGAAGCGAGCGAGGTGTTCGAGGCCATCGAGCGAGACATCTAAAGAGACCGAGTCGACGCTCGTCTGTATCTCATCACAAATGACGTAGTCGACGTCGTCTGGAATCTCTTGCCCGCTGGCGGTAGAGGCTCCACCAATGAAGTCGAGCGACCTGACGATGGATACAGTAATCCCGTCAACAGTCTCAGTGTGAACCGCGCTCCCCCGAGTGTAAATTACCGGGCACGAGGCGGTACGCTCGACAGTGCTTACGGTTCGCATATCCAACTTTTCTTCGACAATGTAGATGAGATCCGCATCGAAGTAATCGACGAGATCTTCGATGGCGGTCGTCGTAGCGTCGACTAGCGCGTCACACCGGAGAGCAAGCAGACGTACTCCAAGGTCGCCCGCCATGTCTCAGTGGGTGGTTGTCCCCTGTCCCGGTTGGCTATCAGCAGGTTGTCCCTCGTTTCGCGTGTTGGTCATACACTCACTATCGTAACCCTCTGGCTTATACTTTCTGACTAGCAACTCTGCGATGTCCCTATCTTAGTAGTTAGACGAATTCAAAAGTGGATCTGCGGGGATCCGTGGTAGCTATCAATCACTATGCTCTCACCAGCCAGTGAATCTTTAGAGTACTGAAATAACTGAGTATAGTCTTCCCTATGGCTGAACAGGAACCTCTAACAGTTGCTTCAGAAGACGGATTGCGAGCCGCTTGTTTAGCGTCCGATTCGCATTCCCACATTGCGGCGAGTGAACGCACGATGGACACCCGTCTTCACAGGGACAGCTAGAGAGCATTTCCAGCGTGCGCTCAAGCATTGTCTCCAGCTTCCCGAACGCTTCTCGAGTAAGTCCTACTCCACCTGGATGACCATCGTGGACGAAAATCGTGCTCCATCCAGTGTGTGAATGATACTCGGTCGAGAGCCCACCGACGTCGCGACGAGCACAGAGAATCTCGAGTGGGAACAAAGAGATCAGTGCGTGCTCCAGAGCGTGAATACTCGCGAGAAATCCGTCCTCTTCCTCACTCGCAGCTTTGATGTCCTGCTCGATCTGCGGCGGAATTGTGAAATAGAGCCCACGGGTGCGAATTGTCCGTTCAGGAAGCGGCTCGTCGAAAGCCCGCTCGACGCCGTCCTCATCTGATGGGTGGTCATAGAGCATGTATCCCGTCACTTCTTCGGCGACGGTGAGATCCGCAAATCCAACAGAGACAGTCTCCTGTGAGGCGAGACCGCCCGTCTTGAGCTCCTCTTCGATAGTAATTCGTTTCTCAGTGAGTGGACGGGTATACCCCATCGTGTTCACTGACTTCAGGAGCACACGGTCAGCATCGAATTCTGCCTCCGTCACACGATACGACTCCTTTTGATGATGATAGATTGCACCGGGGTGTGCATCACGAAGCGCATCGCCAAACGGCAGCGAGGTAAGTGTCCTATCACGCAGTCGATCATACAGTTCGATTTGCCGATCATCGATAGAGCGGATGTCCATCGTGTGTTGCGGGCTGTCCTCTCCCATGTACTTCCACCGGGGACCGGTTCGAGAGCTAAATCGCTCTAGTTGGTCTGCGTCATCAAGAGACGCAACAGTCGCCGGATATTCAGCGCCAAAGTAGGTGTCATCACTGGTGCGCAGGAACAGCTCTTGAGCCGCACAGCAGACGTGGTCATCTAGTATCTGGGTGTTTGCGGGGTTGACTGCTGCTTGTTCAGGGTCGCCGTCGAACAGGAGATCCGGATTCGCCATACAGTACTGGTCTAACGGATTCGGACTTGCTACGAGGACAACGAGACTCGGATTTTCTCCACGTCCTGCCCGCCCCGCGCGCTGGAATGTGCTCATGCTTGTTCCTGGATGTCCGTCGAGAAGGACGACGTCAAGACTGCCGACGTCGATGCCGAGTTCGAGTGCGTTCGTACTCCAGACACCTCGAATGGATCCATCGCGAAGCCCCGCCTCGATGGTGGTCCGACGTTCGTCCTGGAGTGCTGAGTGGTATGCAGTAACCTGGTCGGCTAGCTCGTGTTCACCACGCTTTCGAAGCTTGCTATCGCACCAGTTTGCGTACTGCTCGGTTCCCTGTCTGGCCCGTGTGAAGACGAGCGTCTGATACCCTCGTTGAACAAGATCGCAGAACAACCGCACCGTTTCTGGGTGATGGGAACGGCGCTCTCCGCCTATAATCTCGTTGTGGTGGGGTACTTCAACCGGGCTTGATGGTGGTGGACTCGCTTCAGAACTGCCTTCCGCATTTGAAGGTGGTCCGTCGGCTGTCGCCGATTCTGCCTCCAGTTCCTCGTCTTCTCTTAGCGGTGGATTCCAGAATACCCACTGGCGAGGGCCTGTCGCACTAGCATCGTCGTTGATTAGTGAGAACTGGCTGGGTTGCTGTCCAGTGACTGCTGCTGCGTGTTCGATTGGATTCCCGATAGTTGCAGAGCAGCAGATGTACTGGGGAGTAGAATCGTAGTACTCTGCCAAACGCGAGAGACGACGGAAAATTAGTGAGACGTGGCTTCCGAATATCCCTCGGAACTCGTGTACTTCGTCGACGACGACCGTCTCGAGCTGTTGGAAGAGCCACTTCCAGTGTTTTGGTGATTTAGAATATGGGAGCAAACTTTTATGGATCATATCGGGGGTGGTCAAGAGAACATCTGGTTGGCGGGCCCAGACTTCACGTTTCTCGGAGTCCGTCAGTAGTCCTGTATATGTCGCAACGTCGACGCTCCGACTCCCCTCAAGACCTGCAGCAATCTTGGAAATAGTATCTCTTTGATCGTTAATCAGAGCGTTCATCGGTGCGATATAGAGCGTCTTACCGTGGTGATCAAGAGCGCGCTCGAGTGCTGGCACCGTATAGGCGAGACTCTTACCGCTAGCCGTCGGAGTAGCGAGTACGACATTGTCTCCGTCTCGGACGACTTCGATTGCGTCCGCTTGGTGTTGGAAGAGTTCGTTGATATCGTGACGAGAGAGTGCGCTCGCTAACCGGTGATCAAGATCGATTGGTGAGGTTTCGGCCGAGGCCCCTGGCGTTCGCTCCTGATGGGTGATTTGCCCCTCGTAGTAGGGCCGGTTTCTAAGCCACTCGATTGTCTTCTCCACGGACGATTCTCGATTCACGTGATCGTATGTTGTGATTGTCTATTTTTCGCTCTACTGAGACGATTCCTTCGAGCTTCGGTTCACGAGACGAGCGACATACGCAGTAATGCGCTGAAAGACGCCCCTCTCTGTTTGCTCTTCATCATCCGGTTCGGCGGTCTCTCGTTGCTGATCGCCCTCTCTGTGTTCTTCAAGGACCTTCCGGAATGTCGGATCGGGCTCAGTCGGCAACTCGTAGTGGTCACCCCGTGCGAGTGCTTCTTTCCGGGCGCAGTCCTCCTTGCACGAGATCCGTTTTTCATTATTGCTATCTTCTTGCCAGCCAACCGTACCAAAGAGAGCATCGTACTCCTGACTGCCAACGAGAGCTTGTGAGGTGATGCCGACTGCAAGCGCTTGGAAACGAAGGGCCAAGAGTGATGCCACGAGCCCGTTGTTCGTGGCCACGGAGGGCGCCCGCTCATCACCTTCGCCATCATCTGCCAGCTCTTCACCGTCATCCAGGCCTTGGACGTATCCCGCCCCACGGGCGGCATCTGGCTCTCTGTCGTGAATCACGCCCTCTTCCTCATCTCCGTGGAACCAGTGGCCAGTACACTCGAGACAGGGATGTCCTGGTCCCGTAGCGGAGATGAGCGATCTAGACCCGATGTCGAGTTCATCTTTTTCGTCATTCGGGATGAGCTCGGTTCCTCCGTCAAGAACGGGAATGAGGTGAGCATGCGAAACCTCGTCAAGGAGGAATCGAACCCAGTGCGTGTCAGCGGCGTTGATGATGACATCGCAGTTGAGTAGTTGTGGAAGGCAAGCGTGCTCCTCGTCTTCCTCGACTACGCTTCCGTACTCTGCCTGTGCGGTGAATCGCGGGTTCGTCGCCGACCGCTCCGCGACTTTCTTTGCCACCTCGACTTTCGGCTTACCGACATCATCAGCTGTAGCGCCGTAAGACCGATTGAGGTTCGCACGTTCGAGGTAGTCGAAGTCGACGAAGACCGTTTCTTCAACGCCGAGACGCGCTAACTGTTCGGCGAGGAGCGAACCGACGCCTCCGAGACCTACGACTCCAACGCGGAAGCCAGCAAGCGTCTGTTGACCGCGTTCCCCCCAGAGCTCTACCGTTGAATCCTGAGCTTCCGAGTCGATCGCTCCGCCCGTACCAGCCGGCCCAGCAGCATCCCTGATCGTTGGGAGCTTTTTGATTCGTTCACCTACAACTCGGACCGCTGTTGCGTGCGTGAACTCACCTGTTTCCTCTCCGGTACGGCTTGCCCCTTCAGCCTTTGATGAGTTCGGGTAGACGAACTCATACGCCCGAACCGACCATTCGCGTTGGCCAGTCTCGGGGTTAGGTCGATCTGTCACGATACCCGCTGCGAGCGGGACCTCCGAGCCGAGATTCAGACCGATGTCGTACAGTTCTTCTTTATCAGCTATTTTGTCGGGGCCAGACGGGGTCGCACCGCTTCCCGGATGGGTGTGGATGAAGATTAGACCCGCTCCTGGCACTTCTGCAGCCTCGTTGATTGCTCGCAGCGTATAGTCTGGGTGGAACTTTAGCTGGCCGTCGAAGTAGACGTCTCCCGGGCCCGGTTCGACGACCTTCTGTAACAGGTACGTCGTCCTTCTGTCTCCCGTGCTGGGGGTGATGATTCCGATGGCTCCTCGCTCGGGTAAACCATGCAGATGGTGGCCTTCGGGCGGCTTCAGGAATCCATCAAGTGTGTCCCATGCCTCCTCACTGAGCGCAAACTGGAATTCTGCCGCCTGACTGGGTGGCGACTTCTCACCGACTGCACGGGCACGGTACGCTCCTGTCATGTTATCCTGTTTCGAAGCCGGCGTTGATCACTTCGATTGCACGCACAGCGTGCTCTGGCTTGTCCGGCTTAAAATTCAGCTTCGACCATCTTAGACTGAATGTGATACCCGAATCAGTACCTAACTCATTCTGGAGGTGACGGTCTGGATCTCGTCGGTCAGGGTTATTGTCTTGCCATCCAGTGCGGTCGGAACGCTCGACTGGTGGAACGGTAACGACCCAGTGTGGATCACTGTTCACGAAATTTTCGGGCAGGAATGTGTATACTTCCGCCCGTTCCGGTTTGTACGGGGGTGAGTACTTGGAGAAGTCGAACTCACCAAGCCAGACTGCAATTTCCCCGTCGTGTCTTCCGACCGGGATTGCTGGTGTGTGTCTTTCTCGGAGGGCCGAAAGCGCCTTCTGAAACGAAGGTTTCAGATTCTCTTCTGCGAGCCTGGCTGGTGGGGAAGGCCCATCCATCTCGCCCGTCGACGTTTCGCCTTCACTCACGACCGACCGCTCCCCTTCGGGACAATTCGGAAGAACTTCCGATTCTCGTCACTGAGGTCGACGGTGTCGGAGTCCTCGAACTGAGTGTCTTTGGGCTTGTTCTTTCCTTCCAGAGCGTAGAGCCACTTCTGGTCGGTCTTATCCTCGTCTGTTCCTGCGTCGATCATAATCGTCTCTGCGGTCTGAACGGGGTCGTCGAACCGAATCGTCGTATTCCCGATGTGGATCGGGTACGTCCGGTTCTCCTCCCCTTGGTCTTCAGCTCCCATACCACTACATCTATTCTGGGATGACTTATATCTTGCCACTAGCAACATTCGAAACACGCTAAATTGGAAAATACATCTCTACGTTGGGGGATGCTATGGTGTAGATCAATCAAATTTGACTCCCCAGTGTACGAAATCCGCCAGCTCGAGGGCCAAACGACAATCTATGGAGTGTATTCAGCAATGTTGAGTTCCACGAGAAGGTCACATCGCGTCCGCCGATCTACACAAGCTTCCTGGTTACCGCTTCAGAAGGCTACGAGCGCGTGAGAGGAATCCTTCTCGCGGATCGCCGGTAGTCGTCTCCCCAAGCCAGTCGAAGAACTCGTCCGGCGTCTTAATGATCAAATCGAGCCCCCGCTTTTCAATTCGAACCGTCATCGGAGGGTCGCGCTTGTACTCGTGGAGTTCGAAGTTCATCGACTCTGGGAAGGTCACCTGTAGCGTATCACTGTCTTTAGCAATTTCGACGTCCTCTCGGTCGATGAGGTTTCGCCAGCGCTCTCTGCCAGTGTCATATGCTTGCTCAGCCGGTTCGGTTGGGAAGTAGTCTGGCAGTGGACGGTCGGCATGCTCATAGAGGTCCTGCATGGCCGCTCTCACTTCCCGAAGTGCGTCAGAGTCAGTTCCCAGTTCGAGATCGCGGTTGAGATACTCGTACCCAAACCACTGGAAAATCGGGTTCTCCGTGTCGATTAGACGGTTTACTTCAGCTTCCCCCTGATGTGAGGTCATGAAATTCACGTCGAATCGGAGGATCTTAGCACGGTTACGGAACCACTCTCCAGGGCGCTTATCGTTCGAGATGAAGGCGAACATCGGATAGGCCGTTTCGCCGGTCCATCCACTCCAATAGTTTCGAAGGGTATCCAGCGAGTTCACCTTCTGCTTGGTGATGTCGTCGACGACGACGGGGAACGACGTGTGTGCTGAACGCAGATTCCGGACTTTTCGCTTCCCAATTTCGTCTGCGTCGACGGGTGCTTCGACACGGTTTCCACTGATCAGTGACAGGGCAAATCGACAGAATGTCCCTTTTCCTCCGTTTGACTCGCCAAAGACGTAGAGGTACGGGAGAGCCTTGTCGAGGTTAATCCCGTGCTCACGATAGAACTGAGCCTGTCGATTGGCGAACGGCGCCCAGAAGAACCAGAGTAGTGCTTCATACATGTGGGCTTTGACCGCTGTTGGGTTGTTGGAATTCCCATAGTTGTCCACCGTCGCAAAGTAGTCCTCAATCTCGGCCAGCGCTTCGTCGACACGTTCTGGATTAGACGGTGGCTGCGTGACACGATAGACCGTGCCGTCGTAATGGAACTTCAGCTCGTCCTTGGACTCGTTCAGGTGCATTGTCGGGACATCGAACACCTGTTGGGCATACCGCTGGAACGCATCTGGGGTCGTCGTCAACGTATCATTCGACACTGTCGCATCGAAGTCAGTCATCTGCGACAACGTATCAACTGTTGACTCTTCGTACCCGCGTAGAGACAAGGTGATGCGGTCCTGTGGCGCATCTTCCAAATCAGGATCATTCTCGACAGGTTCGTCTTCTGTATCGAGCTCTGGCTCCTCTGACTCCTGCTCTGCGACGGTATCCGTGCCTCCATCGAGCGCGAGATCTACCGCCTCAACTTCTGCATCGATATGGTCCGCGAGACGACCGTGAACCTCCCCTAGTTCGTCTTGTGTACCCACACGCCCTTCGGTGTACAGTTTGATTACTTCTTCTCGGTCATCGTCAGAGAGTTCGAGTTGTTCGGAGAGATCTTCCAGGAAGGGTCCACCACTGTTGTACGAGTCCCGGTGATCGCGATAAAGCTCCTCAAACTCCCCGTAGAGCTCACTGTCCGTCTTCGTATCGTAGACGACGCCTATGTTCGTCTGATTCGACCATGCATTTCGAGAGAGATTCGGGGAGCCAACGATGACCTTCGCCGGTGTACCGTCATCGGTGTCCTCGGGTTCGGTTTCAACCGGAGCCTCTCCGCCAAGGGTCATCTGATCCTCATCGCCGTCCTCATCCGCTTCTTCTAAGACAGAGTCGTTGTACTCGACGAGATACAGCTTAGAGTGAACTTCCTTGTTCTCACAGAGGTAGATTACGAGCTTGCCTTCACTCCTGAGCTGTTCAAGCCGATCTGCGAGGTCGGGCTTGTCGATGAGGCGCTCGCGGTAGTCGGAGACGTCCCCGACGACCACCTCTAAGGACTCCAAGTCGTCGAGGTCTTCGAAGAGATCCAGAATAAACTCGGGAGAGTCACAGTAGGTGACGACACGCATTCGTTTTGCGCCATCGAATACGTCGGAGAATGACCGCCAGCTCTTGAAAATCTCGACGTGGCTGTGATCACTACTTCCGGTATCGAGTGGAACGTCGAACTTCATTGGATTCGAAATTGGTCCTTCATCATTTAGGTGTAATCCGGCCGAGGTTCGTTAGGGCCACTTTCCGTACGACAATTTGTAGGTTCGATCCATCTAGCTGTAATCCCGGCTCGTTTGTCGGATGAATGCCGCTTGTGTGTTCATATGCCATCCTCTTTGAGGCCACCAATACTCTGTCAGGAAATAAGCGTTCCGACTAGAATCATCCCAAACACAGTATTATGGAAATACTGCCATCAAAAAGTAGTTATACTTCTAGTCTGGTGGGACTATTATGGCAACAGACACCCTGACCGCGAGTAATCTCGTCGCAGCGGAACGAGATGGCGAGTACGGTCTTACAGTCCCGTTGCGGATCGACAAGGTCGAACGAACCCCAGACCACGACTGGTGGGCGCAGCTGGTCCATTGTTCAGATGTGCTGGGGACGCACGTGAAGCTCACAGTTTTCGACGATGACGACTGCGATCTCGTTGACTACTCCTTTGAAGAAGGGACCTGGTATGAGTTCGACGACGTCAACCCAGACGTGTACCAGGGAACCATCGGTATCAAAGCGAAGTGGGATCGGCAGGTCCGCCAGCTCTCTGGCCGCCCAGAGATGCCGCCTTCAGATACGACTGATATTGTTCGTCGACTCGGTGCAGCCGATGCCATTGCAGCACTCGACATCGAGACGATTACGACTGTTTCCGAGCGAGAGCTCGAACCACCGAACCCAGACCATCAGGAACTACTCTGTACCGGCGTTGGATACCGAGGCAGTCCGAGCGAGGAGATTGAGGCTGAGGTCCTCTTCCGTGAAGACGAGACGGCTTCTGCAGAACTCGACGCTATTGAGGCGGTTGTGAACTGGATCGATGCGAGGGATGTCGATGTTCTCATCACCTTCGGGGGCGCGTGGTTCGACCTTCCAGTCTTGGTGGGTCGTGCGGAACGGGCCGCTGCGGAAATCGGTGAGCCTGGACGAGCAGAGAATGTACGTACAGCACTCGAGTCGTACTACCATGCCGACCTTTCGTCGGCAAAGAATCGGGTGCTTGGGGAGGGTTCACTCGAGGATATGGCTGAACATGTTGGATCGCCCGCACCGAAGACGCTCTGGACAGATTACGAAACTGGGCTTGAACCGCAGACGTGGCGCGAGAGCCAGTGGGAGATCATGCGAGAGGAAGACCGCGACCCTCCGTCTGACGATCTTGCGGATCCCACCGTATTCAACAGCGACGTTCCGTACTTCGGCGAGGCGTGGCTAACGGCTAGCGCAGCAGGAGAGGACAACCGAGCCTCGAACCTGTATGCGTGTCTCGAAACCTATACGCTCGCAGACATCCATCCCTTGTTCGCTATAGCTGACGATGAGCGGTCGACCGGTCAACCGTCATTCCCGATGACCTACTAGCGGCCTCCGTCTTCTTGACGCCACTCTTCCCCGCAGGGAAGGGAACTGTGCTGGCACCACCGACAGTGCTCCCCAGTTTCGTACCCGCTGAACGATGTCTCCTTGATTCGATCCATCGTCGTCGACACCGCTGCTCGTACTGAATCTAGTTCACCCTCACCGAACGAACGGGTCTCGACTTTCGGACCGATATCGCCGACATAGGCGTATCCCGCGCGGGTAATCGGTTCCTCGTAGAGGTCACGACAGGCGAGCAGGTACAGTGGCAGCTGCTTGTTCTCGTCAATGTCTCGGTGACGCTCGGTGGCTTTGTAGTCGATGACGACCAACTCACCGTCCGGGGTCCGATAGACGGCGTCGATAAACCCGACGAGTTCGTGGCCATCCACTTCTAGCTGGAACTCTCGTTCAGCATCGACGATTTCCCAGCCGCTTAGATCGAGGTCGAAATACCGGTCGATGCATTCCTTCGCGACCGGTAATTCATCCGTGGCACGCCGTTGTCCGGCCAGCCGCTCACAAATAGCGTACCATTCTGCTCGCTCTGCTGCCTGTTCCTTCGCAGCGATTTCTGCGGTATCGTGAAACAGAAGCCCGACTATCCGCTGTGAGATACCGTCTCCGCCATAGCCGTTCTCACGGTAGTCGGAGAACCCGTTGACGACGTAGTCCAGGAAGTGCTGTCGGGGGCACTCCTCGTAGGCCTCAAGTGAGGTGTAACTGTGTTGGAGTGCCGGGTTTGGGGTCATTGGCCCAGTCAGGGCGTCAATTGAAAATCGTCGGTTCTCAGGTTCTCTCTCGATTGAGCCTTCTATGAGCTTGTTTCCGAATGTGATCACGCGGTCTCGTCCGTCTGATGCTGAGAGGTTCTCAGAGCCGTACGTCACTTGTCCAGAGACGTCCCCAACTACTGTGCTCGCGAGAGAGGCTGTCCAATCAGCATGGTTCGATGGAAGACACTCCTGTAAATCGCGCCAGATCGGGAGGTGACCGTTACTTGGCCGCCAGGGAACGGATTCTGGAAGGATGCTCTCGACAGCATCGTGTACGGGCCTTTCGTCGTCTGTGTCGTTTTCCTCTCTGCTTCCGTGGAGTACGAGTATCTCTTCGGCACGAGTGATCCCCACGTGAAGTATTCTGCGGGCCTCGTTGGCATCTTGTGCGACGAGATCTTTGTCGAACACTGATTCTGGACCTTCAGACAGTGCTGACTCGAATGTGTCGTAGGTTCGTGACCCTGGTTCCCACTCGTCAGCGGTCAACCGGGGCATCAGAACCACGGGAAAGTCGAGTCCCTTACTCTTGTGAATGGTCATGACGTTGACCGCGTCGTTGGCCAGTTCTGGCTGACTTGTCGGTGCCGACCCGCTCTCCTCGAGGAGCGAGTCATAATGCTGCAGCGAATCGATGAATTGCGGCGTGAGTGGGGGCTGTACAGCGTCGTTTCCATACTGGTCGATAATCTCGTCCAGTTGCGCCAGGTCACGACGCTCTTGCTCGCTGAGGTACCAATCGATGTTGGTCAGGCGTTTGAGTTTCCGGTAAAGGTGGCTGAGGGAGGCTGTTTCACGTAGTTTGAGAAGGCGAGAAATGTGTTCTCGTACTTCCTGAATACGGTCGGGCTCATCGAATACTTCGAGGGGTTGGTTGCATACTCCAGCATATGTACCGTCATCGTGGCTATTGACACGACGCAGATCAGCATCGGTGAGACGGTAACGCATCGTCAGTACCCGGTTCCAGCTTACGTCGTCTTCTTCGGGACGAGCCAGCGCCTTTAGATAGGCAACGACGGTGCCGACCCCGATTGATTCCGTGGAGAGATCTCCCGCAACCTGATAGGGTATTCCTGCCTCGTCGAACCCTTCGAGAATTGGGGTTGCGTGGTCATTATTCCGAACGAGGAGTGCTATCTCCCCCGGATCGTACGCCCGATCTATTGCTTCTGCATCGCCACTCAGAAGATTTCGGGTGACAGTCACCAACTGCACAGCTCGGTCGTCTTCGTCGTCGGCTTCCTCAACGACTGCGACCGTGTCTCCGTCGAAGTTGGGTTCGTCGACACGCGTGAGCGTTTTCGTACTCCGCCGATCCGCTAACTGCTCTAGTGCTTCATTTGCGAGGTCGAGAATGGGCTGACGTGACCGGAAGTTCTGTTCTAGCGGTTCGTCTTCCAGGTCGGGCCCGAAGACGTCGTCGAGTTCGTCAGTGATGTTTGCGACGTTCGCGCCGCGCCATTCGTAGATTGCTTGGTCGTCATCGCCCACGACGAATAGGCGATCCTCTGAGACGAGGGATGTAATGAGGTCGAACTGGAGACGATCAGTGTCCTGGAACTCGTCACAGAAAACGTAGTCCCATCGGTCGCCCAGACCCTCTCCGACGTCAGTCTCGAGCAGCTCTACTGTCTTGACCACGAGACCATCGAAGTCGAGCAGATTTCGACGGTCGAGCTCTCGCTCGTATGCCTCATACCCTGTGTTCAAATCCAGGGCAGTTTTGCACTCGTCGAGAGTGTTTCGGAGGTAGTCTGTCAGTTCGAGCTTCAGGTCGTTTGGTATCCCGCTCGGAGCACTACTGTACCCTCCAAGGAGGTATTTCGGCAGCTTGTGTGCATCCTCGGGAAGCGACCGCCGACCAGCCTCATGCTCCTCAAACGCTACTTCGAGTGCGTCACAGAGGTCAACGAGTCGGTCGAGGAAGTCTTTGATGCTCGCCTCTAATCCTTCATCGCGGAGGGTATCCCGTTCTGCGACGAGGTCGGCTCGTGTATCCGGGATGCCGTCGAGAACGGTCGAAACTGAACGACCACCAAGATGGTCACTTGCAATCTCCTCAACACGGTCTGGCACAGCATCGAGCTCATAGACTTGTTCCGGTGACCCGAGATACTCCTCGATCTCTGCGGGCGAAATCCCACTTCGCTTCATCGACCCGATAAAGGAGAGGAGTTTCGATGCGACGCCGCTCACGTATGAATCTGGGCCGTAGACGTTGGGTTTGACGGCACGGTAGTCGATTTCGTCGAGGACATCGAGCACGATGACGTACTTTTCAGCATCCGTTGCGATCTCGAAGTCTGGATCTAATCCCGCATCATAGGCATAGTCCGTCAGTATCTCGTTGCAGATAGAGTGGTACGTATACGCGTCGACGTCATACCCTGCGGGTCCGAGTTTTGCGTTGAGTTTCTCACGCATCGAATCAGCGGCGTTGTTGGTGAAGGTCAACGCGAGAATCCGATCCGGAGAAACTCCGTGCTCGTCAATGAGGTTCTCGATTTTCCGGACCATTGTGAACGTCTTTCCGGTCCCCGCACCTGCGAGGACCCGCATGGGATACCGCTCCGACTCGATGATCGTCCGCTGCTGTGGCTTCGGATCCTCATCGTCCTCGATGGTTGGGTGCCAATCAGGCACGTCGTCGCTCATCGCTTCACCCCCTCTGCGAGAGATTCTGTGCACATCTCTCGGTACTTGCAGTCGGGACAGGCCTCATCGTGAATGAGTGGGAACGGATCTGGGTCGTGAGAGCCGCTCGTGATCCCTTCGTGTGCACGTTGTAGGAGATTCCATATCGTGTCATGATACTCTTCGTAGATGTCTGTGGTATCGCGTGGATAGCCTCGTATAGAGATTTCATATCCGTCTGGTGTACTTTCGAACGACGTGTGATTCAGGAGACCGTAGAAACTGAATCGAATATTCATCCCGTCCTCGTAGAGGTCAGATTGTTTGACGCCCTCGATGTATGTGGCCGCCTGGAATACGTTCTTGACTCTCTTCGGGTCGTGATCCGTTCCGTCTAGATGGTCCTCAAGGACGCTAGCAGTATTGGACGTAATTACGTCCCTGAGCTTCCGCTTGTAATCGATGACGTGGATCCCTTCGTCCGTCCGGAGAATATTATCGGCTCTCCCACGCAATCCGAGGCCGTTCTCGACGCAATCGAGCCACTTCTCCGTCGCAACGGATTGACGAGCGTGATCGATGCCGTGGCCACCATCAGGGTCAAAGAAGGTCTTGATTGCCTCTAGATTTTCGAGGCGCTGGTATTCCTGGTGAGCGTTTGACGCGTACTCGTCCGGAGAGATATGCTCTCTCCATTGCTCAGGGAATGCCTCTACTGCCCGATCGTAGATGAGCTGGGCGTCATCTTCTGGGTTAGTTGCTTCGCAGACTACCTCGATCGTTCCGTGATAGGCCCGCCCCTGGTTCAGGTACAACCGTGTCTTCTCTGGGGCGTTGACCTTCTGTACGTACTCATAATCGAACTTACGCTGGCAGTCCGCGTAGGTCGCGAGGCGCGACGGTGAGAGGAAGGTAACGTCAGTCACGTCGAACCCCTCCAGCGGCGAACTCGATACGTGCTTGCAGCGCATCCCGAAGCTGCTCGCCACGGGTTCCGCTTTCACTGAGGAGGTGCTGAATCTCCGAAAGCTCAGCTTCGACCTCGTCGAGAGAGACCGTCACATCCTGGCTGTGAGAGCGACGGACGTCTGCAAGGGCGTTGTCGACGCGAGAGAGCAGATATTCTTCCGCTCTTCGCTGGCTCCTGATCTCTGATTCTGTCGCTTCTTTCACCCACGGCAACTGCCGGTACGCGTCCGTGAGAAACCGCGACGGCTGAGCACGCTCTTCCAGTGCGGTGTCTTTGTGATTGTACAGACAGAAGTACAGCCGGTCGCCAGCAGCGGTTGCTCCGATGGCGAGCCGCCGTCGCGCGTGCTCTGCATGGTATCGTCGGAACGAGCGGCTTGACGCTGTCGAGGAGGTCGGGAAGGTGTCAGTGACATCTTCTGCCTCGACCTGTGTTACGCCCGGATAGTCCGGCATCTCAGAGAGGCGTTCTTGGGGAAACAACCGAGTCAGGGAAGGAGTTCCAGGATACTCTTCGTCGACGATGTCTAGCAAGAAGACTGCTCGGAAGGACCCGTTTTTAATCGCCTGTAAGTGATCGACTCGGACACCTCCGTCAAGTTCGGTCGAACTTGTTTGGTTCTGTTGAGGGGCATACTCGTGGGCCCGTTCAAGCATCGTCGCGAACGACTCCCAGGTCGTTTCGATGAACGGCGTGTCTTCTACGAACTCCGCCATCGTGAACGCCCGCCGAACGTTCCCAAATTGGGCACGAACGTTCAGTGGAGACGTCTCCTCAGCGATTCGAACCTTCATGTTTGACTCGGTCGCCCACCGTCTGAGCGGACTCGAGAGGCCCTCCATCTGCTCGATAGAGGCCAGAATCGATTCGTCTAAGACCGAGGCTTCCAGCAGATCTGTTCGAGCATCGTCATCATCGGCCGCCAGATAGCGAACGACTTGCAGTAGCTCTCGAATAGCGGGGTCATCGCCGAACCCTGTAACAGTCGATGACTCTGTCGGAACCCCTGTCTGCTGGAAGGCACGAAGAGTCTCGATTACTGCGGAACCGCTCTGCTTCAGTGCGACGGCGAATTCCTCGTAATCCCAGTTCTCTCGATCTCGAAGCCGCTCGATTTCATCGGCGACTTTCTTGATCTGTTCGTCGGCGGTTTCTGTCGGGATGACGTTCACCTCTCCCACCTCAGGATCTTCGTGAACGGTTTCAGTCGCTAGATATGCGCCTGTCGCCGCCGGTCGGGATGGGGGCGCTGTCCTTGCAGTAGACTCTCTCCTCGAAAATGAGACGTAGTCAGTAATTGGTCCCGGCTCGATCCATGTACGCCGAACACTTGCGTTCTCTTCTGCTACACATACGAGTTCCAGCCCATCCGCTACCGTAGCGAGATAACGACGGTCGAACGGTAGGAACTCCTCAAACTCGACGGCGAGGATCGCCTCTACATCGACTACGTCATCTCGTTTCTCGGACTCCGACAGCGCAGCATTCGCCTCAGTGATCAGCTGGCCGCGTTCGAGGTGGTCGTGTTCGTCGAGCCAGTCGTGGAATGCCTCCACGAGCTCTGCGACTTCGATTAGCTCGGGTGTCTTCTCAAAGGATATATCCTGCCATGTGGCAGTTTCCATGAGCTGGGCAATATCGCTCAGAAAGGAGGGTTGCTTGGCTGCACGCCTGAAATGCTCGCTGTCCCACTCTTGCTCTTCGAGGAACCGATGGACTAGCTCGCGACGCATTGCGTCTGAGAGAATCGCTCGGTTATCGGTCTGATTCACGACGTCGGTCGCTTGAACGACCAAGGACGTGACACGTGGGACAGCTGATCCGGGTGCTATGTCTTTGAGTTCCTCCCGAAACGTCTCCATGCTCGTCGGAGATCCAGTGATGACGAGGATGTCTTCTGGATTATATTCCTTCAGAAGGGCCTGATATTGCTCAGTAACTGTTGATCTGGGCTCTCCAGTCCCGAATGGAACAGTAATGAGCGTCCCATCGAAATGCTGGACCTCAGACACGCTTATGATCCCCCGCAACCACCAGTTGTTCCTTCGTGGATCGGAGGTTGGCCCAGAATCTCCTTGATTGAAAGTCTGCTGCTGATTTGTAGGGTAAGTCGAAAGCGAACCTAGACAAACGGGGACATATCATATTGAGGGTCCTCACAGCCCACCTACAAGAACGTTGGTGCTACGCTAAAACCGAAATTTGCCTCATCAGGATGCTACATATTTATACTATGCCGGGGTCAAGTTCCTCTATGACAGACCCATCTGACGGTTCTGATTTCATCGCAGACGCTGAATGGCATAACGAATGGTGGGATACAGGCAATGGTTCACTATCTGAGTTAGAACAAACCGCTTCTCTAGACCCACGATCAGACTTACTCAAAGTACTGCAGTCCATTGATGACGAGCGAGAAGACGGTACTGAGAGTCTCGTATATCCCATTTACGGACCGACCGGAATCGGCAAAACGACGCTTCTTCAGCAATTCATCGCTGCAATCCTTGATTCAGACACCGTTGACTTCTCTCCCGGCCATCGTGATTTAGATATTGTCGGATCCGTTGATCCACGCCAGATTCTCTATGTCCCTCTTGAGGATTCTCTCTACCATCTCGAACCTTCAAGCAGCGCTGTGGAAAAACTGGAAAACGTTATCGACTATTTCCGTTCTCACGTCGCCCCACGTCGGGGTCGTAAGTACATCATCCTCGACGATATTGGGGCTCTGCGACTCGACGAAGATGAACAGAGCGCTCTTCTAGACCTCGTAGATGATGATACCTATCTATTGCTCACCGGCATTGTAGAATCGCAGGTTGACCTACGTGGGACCTCGGCCTCAAGCGATGCCAAAATCAATTATCCTCGTGCGATGCTGCCGATGAAGTTCATCGACACCATCAAGCAGGGAGCTTATGATGACTCTGCGTTACTCGAAACGGACCCTGATTTTGCTCTTCGTGTGGAGTCGCATCAAACGAGGAGTATGGACGGGGAGGCATTGATAAAGGATGTCCGAAGTAATTTGTCGGAATCGGAAAACTTGGACGACGCGGTCGCGTCGCTGAATCAGCTTTGCTTTGAAGCCTTCTCCGACGTTGAGCGAGATGGCCTGTATGAGGCCGCTCGGGAGTACCTGCAGAAAGGTGGAATCTTCCTACGCGCTACGGAAACTCCGGTCAAAAACGAGCTCATCCGATCTCACCTCCTCCTGTATCTCTACAAGGAACTCGCAGAGTATGAATCGATTCAACGACCAGAGAACCTCCATCGAATCGCTTCATTAGCTGCGAGCCAAGCTGGGAATGAGCTTCGATATACGGACATCAGCGATCAGCTGGAAGTCGATCGGCGGACTATCGATTCGTACCTATCCGTCCTGGATGACGGACTCTCCGTTTCGGAATCCCACGACTTCTCACTTCAACGCCACCGTCGTACACGACTCTATCTCCGGAATCCGCGCCATGTTGTACTTCTGTCTCAACGTCAGGAACACCACGGATTCGAGACCTACGAGAAGACGCAATCGCTCAATCACGAGTTCGAGTACAAGCTAGCTCGAACCGTCGCGTTCGACCATGCTAAGCGACTGGCGTGGAGGGTTGGCGGCTCGGGTGACGAGGACCCTCAGGTCGAATACTTCGAGACTGAGTCGGGGACCGTCGACTACATCCTCCACAATGAGGATGGGGTAACTGTCCCGTTCGTTCTCTCTTATCATCCACACGCAGGGAATGCTGATGAAATCGCAGTGGAATTCGATCCTACTGTCGGGAAGCACCCGAAACCCGGCGGAGAGGAGCTTCTCGACCTCGATTACGAAGCTCCCTACAGGTTCATCATTGCGGATAGTCTGCCAAAGGAAGTGACGCAGTCGGGTTCACTCGTTGTAGAGCGAGATGGCGTCAACCTCTGTTACATTCCCTACTGGCTGTTCCTCCTCATTTGCTAACCATGAGATGTACCACCCCAGAACCGAACGGATATTTTTACAACGGCTGGTCAGAAATACTGCAACATAGCCTCATACGGATGGTCAAATACCATACGGAAGACGGAGTTGAAGAACGACTATCCGACAGGAACATTGGGATTGCGATCCTCGGTGCATATCAGTCTGATCGGCCCCTCCAATCACGAACCTAATCATGTCTACGCAAGTTACACGAGACGAAAATCGAGAACAGCTTCAGGAACTGCTACGGGATCTCTTCCAGTTCGACGCTTCCGATCTGGACTTTGGTGTCTACCGCATACTGAACCAGCGTCGAGACCGAATTGAGCAGTTCATCGAAGACGATCTTCTTGACGCCGTCGACGAGAGTCTCGAATCTCTGGCCGATGCGAAGCGCGCCGAGATCGAGGAGGAACTCGAAGAGAAAGCCGAAGAACTCCAGAAGGGATGGGAAGATGATATTTTCAACCCCGATGGGTCACTGAAAGACCAGTACGCGAACCTCGGACAAAAAGATCTAGAGGAGTATCAGGACCTCTGGGAGACTCGGGAAGAGGTCGCCGTCGCTGAGGAGACGGAAGCCCGTATCTTCAACGACCTGTATCGGTTCTTCTCTCGATACTACGAGGACGGGGACTTCCACACCAAGCGGCGTATCTCCTCAAAGGACTCGAAATTCTACGTCCCGTACAACGGGGAAGAGACGTACTTCCACTGGGCGAACAACGACCAGTACTACGTCAAAACGGGTGAGCACTTCACAGACTATCGGTTTGAGACCGATGAGTGGACCGTCGAGTTCCGCCTAAGGCAGGCAGATATTCCACAGGATAACCTCAAAGGGGACAGTCGATACTTTATGCTCGGCCGGGAGGAGCCGGTTTCAACAGACTCTGACGAACAGACGGTGACAATCTGGTTCCAATACCGGCAAATCACCGAAAACGAGGCCGACGATTACGTCGAGGCGTATAACGAGACTACGGGCAACGACCGAAGCTCCTTCGCGCACATGACACCCGAGATGCGGTGTGATGCTCTCGAAGGACGTATCCTAGGCCACGTCGAGGACGAAGGAGTCGAACGTATTCTCACCACTGAGAAGGACGATGGTGCGGGCTCCACCGTGCTAAATAGCCACCTTACGCGGTACGTCTCTGAGAACTCTATGGACTACTTCGTCCACAAGGATCTCCAGAAGTTCCTTGAGGGCGAACTTGAGTTCTTCCTTCAGAACGAGGTTCTCGACGTCGACGAACTGATTAAGGCTGATGACGGGCCGTCTCCACCGATGCTGCGGGCTCGTACGGTGCGAAATATCGCAGAACGCATCATTTCGTTCCTTGCGCAGATAGAGGACTTCCAAAAGCGACTCTTCGAGAAGAAGAAGTTCGTCGTGCAGACCGACTATATGGTCACGCTCGACCAGGTCCCTGACGACCTCTACGACGTTATACTCGAAAACGATGAGCAGCTTGAACAGTGGCAGGATGTCTACAACACGGACCAGTGGGACACGGATCTAAAGTGGCAGGGTGAGTTCGACCAGACTTTCCTGAACAATCACCCCTATGTGATGATCGACACCGCGCTGTTCAACTATGAGTTCAAATTGAAACTCCTGTCCACCTTCGAGAATATCGAAGAGTCCACAGATGGTGTTCTGGTAAATAGCGAAAACTTCCAAGCACTAAATCTCCTCATACAGAAGTACCGGAACGAAGTCGACTGTACGTATATTGATCCACCGTACAATACGGGCGGGAAAAGTTTCCCGTACAAAGACAACTATCAGCACTCGTCATGGCTTTCCATGATGAACGATCGTCTCCATCTAGGTCGATCTATTCTCTCCCCCGACGGCGCGATATTCGTCAATATTGACGACAATGAGCAGTCGAGGCTGAAGCTGCTTCTCAATCAGGTATTTGGAGAGGATAACTTCGTGAGCCAAATATCGTGGCAGAAAAGATATACTCGTAGTAATAATACGGACCAGTTCACCTCTGTAATAGATTACCTGTTAGCTTACAGTAAGACAGACCAATTTCAAGAATGTCTGTTTCCTCGAGAGGACGAGGCAGACGAGCGGTATGACAATCCAGATAATGATGATAGAGGTCCCTGGAAGGCTATCCCATTTACCAATCCACGTTCCGCTAATGATCGCCCTCAACTCTCATACCCAATAACAAATCCCAACACGGGAGAAACAACTGTCCCTACTGGCGAGCAGAAAGCTTGGAGACGTTCGGAAGAAGAATTCGAAAAACTCGTCGAAGAGGATAAAATTTGGTGGGGCCAAGATGGAGAATCTGAAATACCCGATATGAAACTATTCCTATCAGAAGTTAGGGATGGGATGACTCCAATCAACTTCTGGGATTACGAATTTGCGAGCCACACTGATGCCGCAACTTCGGAACTTAAATCGCTATTTGAATACAGTACTTTTGACACTCCTAAGCCAACTCAGCTAATAAAGCGAGTCATCCAAGTTACTGCGAGAGACTTGCCTAATGCGACTGTAGCAGACTTCTTCGCTGGGTCAGGTACCACCGCTCAAGCTGTGATGGAAATGAACGCTGAGGAAGAATCTAATCGGGAGTATCTGATTACAGAGATGGGCGAATATTTTGACAGTCTTGTTCGTCCACGTATTCAAAAAATCGCCTTTAGTCAAAATTGGTCAGAAGGGGTTCCACAAAATCGCAACGGTCAGACACACTTGGTGAAATACCACCGTCTTGAATCCTACGAGGATGCACTCAACAATATTATTCTGAATGAATCCAGCGGTCCCCTGCAGGATTACTTGGAGGAAGAAGTGGACGACTATACGTCGGGATATATGCTTGATTTTGAGTCACAAGACAGCGCTTCCCTTGTACCCGAAAGTACGTTCGAGGAGCCGTTCAGCCACGAATTGAAGATCGAACAGAACGGAGCAAGCCGAGAGCCCACGACCGTTGACCTCGTCGAGACGTTCCACTACCTCATCGGAGCTGATGTCCGACAGTACTGGCACGAGACGCATCAGGATCGAAATTACGTTGTGACCGAGTGTGAGGTCGATACTGAATCAGGGGTTGAAACAGTCCTCACAGCGTGGCGACGGACGGAGGACATTGACTACGAAGAAGAGAAAAATTGGTTCGACGACGAATTCAACAGCGAATCGTACGATCGCGTCTACGTGAACGGCGAGAGCCAGATTGCGCAGGCAGAACCGCTCGAAATCACGTTCCGAGAAAAGATGGAGGAAAGCCCCGATGTCGCGTAGTGCGCTTGAGAAGCTACGGAAGCGAATGGCGTTGACCGCCTACTTCCGTGACGCCTTCGGCGTCGACGACCCGAACGACCCCAGCTCAGTCCGCCAATACTACGAGGAACTGGACAACCAAGAAGAGGGGTACGACGACGAAGGGCGTAGTGACGTCTATCGGTTCGTCTCGTTCAAATCCGATGGTGAGGTTCTGACGCCTGAACAGTTGCTTCAGTACGACGAGAACGTCAGATCACACACCGAAGCACTCAACGAACGGCGATCTGACCCGATCACGCTGAAGCCGTTCCAGGTGCTGGCGTGTCTGGTGACGGAGGCGTATCTCGATAGAGTGGTGAACAATCGAGAAGCGTTTCTGGCCAACCTCAACGAGTTTGTCAACGAGCAGAACGAGGAAAAAGGACGGATCAAGTTCCCCAAGTTCGATGATAGTGACCTCGACAAACTGGCGTTCTGGATGGCAACGGGCAGTGGGAAGACACTGCTCATGCACATCAACTACTACCAGTACCTCGATTACGTAGAGGGCTCGGAGGACCTCCCAGAGAACATACTCCTTGTGACACCGAATGAAGGCCTCTCGGAGCAGCACATCGAGGACCTGCGCGAGAGTAGCATTCCGTGCCACCACTTCAATGCTGATACTATCGAACTGCAAGGCGCCGGCAAAAATCCGGTTAAGGTCATCGAGATACAGAAATTGGTCGAAGAGAAGGAAGGCGAGGGCCTCAGCATAGAAGTCGAATCATTCGGACACAACAATCTGGTCCTCGTCGACGAAGGGCACAAGGGATCTGGAAAGGGCCAGACGTGGCGGAAGCTTCGCGAGAGTCTCGCCGAAGACGGGTTTACTTTCGAATACAGTGCGACGTTCGGGCAGGCACTTTCGAAGGCAAGCGTCGATGTTGAAGAAGAGTACGGGAAGTCGATCCTCTTCGACTATTCGTATCCCCGGTTCTACGATGACGGATACGGGAAGGACTACCATATTGTGAATCTGGAGAGTGAGGTCGATACTGACCTCCGTGATCGGTATCTGCTTGCGAATCTCCTTACCTACTACGAGCAGATTCACGTGTTCAACCAAGACCCAGATACGGTCCGGAACACGTATAATATCAAATTCCCACTTCTGGTCTTCATTGGCCACACGGTGAACGCAGCGACACAATCCGAGGTCAGCAAAAACGAGGACCGGACCCTCACCGACGTCGAGAAGTCGTTGAACTTCATGGCTAAAGTTCTCAGAAACGAGGACAATTGGGTACCCGAGGCTATCGACCGCGTTCTTCAGAAGGACGCCGGGTTGGTCGACGATGATGAGATCGATCCGTTTGGCGACGCGCTTGAAGCGCTCCGCGACACCGATCTCGACGGCGAGGATATCTACGATCAGCTACTGGAGGAGATGTTCCACGTTCGTGCGTCGTCCGGCCTGGATCTTGTCAACATCGAGAATGCAGACGGGGAGATCGGTCTTCGGGCGAGCGGGACAGATGATTACTTTGGTGTGATTAATATCGGTGGGGACCGGGTGTTCCTCGACCGAGTCGAAGGTGAGTACGAGCACATCACCGTTGAATCAGACCAGTTCAAGAAATCGCTCTTCCGTTCCATCAACAAGCGCGACTCACCGATTAACGTGCTTATGGGGTCGCGAAAGTTCATCGAGGGATGGGACTCTTGGCGTGTTTCCACGATGGGCCTAATGAACTTCGGGCGGGGAGAAGGGTCTCAAGTCATCCAGCTCTTCGGGAGAGGAGTCCGACTTCTGGGAAAAGACCGAACGCTCAAACGGTCTTCAGAACTTGAAGTAGACCCGCCATCGAACCTTCCGCTTCTGGAGACGCTGAACGTCTTCGGCGTTCGTGCCGATTACATGGCGCAGTTCCGGGACTACCTCTCCGATGAGGGGATCGACACCGAGCCGCGTGAAGTCGTAGAGATCGAGACTCAAACCCAGGACCATTTCCAGAACCAGGGATTGTTAGTTGTACGACCAGAGGTTGATTCTGAGTACGTCGACGAGGTCAACCTAGAGCTTGAAGCTACAGGCGATATCACGCCCGAGATAGACATTATGCCCCAAGTTGGGGTACTGTCGTCCCGTGATGAATCCGCGAACGAGGTTGATGAGAAAGAGCCTCAGACAATCCCAGAAGAGTATCTCGACTTATTGGACTGGCACGAGATCTACCGAAAGGTCTGGCAGTTCCGCAAAGAGAAGGGATACCGGAATCTGGTCTGTGAGAAGAGAATACTGCAAAAGATCCTCTCCAACGAGTATTATACGCTGTACTGCCCGGAGTCAATGCTCGAGGTTGAGCACGTCGACGACCTTGAGCAGATACAGCAGATTGCCGTGATGATTCTCCGGAAATACATCAAGGAGTTCTATTCTGGACGACAGAGCAATTGGGAACAGAGCCAGCTGTCCTACGTCCCGATGGACGATGAGCTAACTCGCGAACAGGGGAATTTCTTCGATAGGTACACGCTGTCAGTCAAAACGAGCGCCGAGGACTTCCTGAGCGAACTGCAGGAAGCAGTCGAGGACGACTCGTTGTACACAAATGCTGACGGGAAACCGAATCGAGTTCATTTCGACCGCCACCTGTATCTCCCGCTTATCGCTGAGGAGACAAGTATTGACGAAGAGGACATCGACTATTCGCCACCACCGCTGAACAAAGGCGAGAAACGGCTCGTGACAAATCTAAAAAGCTATTTCCAATCCCCCGACGGCCAGAATATCCTCGATTCATGGGAGGTATATCTTCTCAGAAATCAATCACGGGGGAAAGGCGTCGGGTTGCTCAGCGATGGGAATCGGTTCTTCCCGGACTTCATTATGTGGCTTCAGAACGGAGACACTCAGCACATTGTTTTCCTGGAACCGCACGGTATGGTTCGAGAAGGAGAGCCAGTGGAAGACCACCGCGTTAAATTCTATGACGGAATCGATTCGTACGAGAGTGAACTAGCAGAGCGGACGGGCAAGGACCACGTCTCCCTACATTCCTACGTCATCTCCCAGACGAATTTGAACGACCTTCGAGACTTGTCGCGGGTGGACACTCGCGAAGAGTTCCACGAGGCAGGACTCTACTTCCCAAACGAGGTTAGCCAGATCGTAGAAGACGTGCTCGAAAGTGCGTCTGCAGAATCGCAGGAAACGACCGCCGAATAACGAGAACGGAGTTTATCCATTGAAGGACATTCCCCAACCTGCTTCTGAGCCGTATTCGGTGTCGGACGTAGTGCGTATCTATCTCGGTCCTGATGATCCAGATAGCCGATACCATGGAATGATTTGCGAGATCACGGAAGTTGCGATTGATGACTTAGATTCTCAAACTGGTCGGTCGTTAGATGCGTATACGTATACTGTCCAATCTCTGGAAACAGAGGAGGAACTTCCAATTTCATTCCGTCACCGCGACTTAGTCCCAGCAGAGTGAATTAGCAGAAAAGAGTTCAAAATCTGAGAGATAGTGGTTAAGAACAGGACTGGACTTTTTCTTGGTGACTACCACAACTGAAAACGGTCTCTGGAGTAGAGTTCTATATTAGAACGGGAGGTTCTCGACGAAGTCGTTCACTGATTGTAGAAATCGATCCTGTCGCCTCTCTGCCTTCCTGAGGGTCTCTTCTTGCAACTGATCAAGCTCCCAGAGCATATAGTCGAGCTCTCCATCAGCGACATAGCCAACGATCTCCTCCACATCGTTCTGAACCCATTGCCGTGTTTCCTCTTTATCCAAATCCGTCTCAACCGTCTGAGCGTCAGAGACGACTATGGTTGTGACCTCCCCCACGGTACGGTCTATGGCCAGGCCGGACCCTTCAGCGAAGGCAACTCTGATTCCCCAGTGGATCTGACTTAGCACCCAAGCATACGCCCTCCAGCCGATGGACCGTCCAACGACATTGATTAGCTGCTGATTCACCCAGCCGGTGGCACCGAATGCAACCCGATACGATGCTCCAATGCCGGTGACGAGAAGAACAACCTCGACCACGGCCAAAGCCACACACTTGAAAAATTTCACGTAGGCGCTTTCAGCGACCTGTTCATCACGCTCGAGTGATTTGTGAATCGAGCAGCCAGAGTCAAGGACACCTTTGATGCTCCCGATCAAGGGGATGTATTTCGTAATGTTCCGGGCGTCTTCAGCGAAGCTTTCCAGCCTACCGGCCACTGAATCGGCGAAAACATCGAGTTCGCTGACGAAGTATACGATATCTTGGAGATATTCAAGAATCCAATTGTACGCCTCTGGGTTCTGTTTGAGATTCGATAAGCTGATTTGCTCTAACTGACTTAGAAATCCAGCATCGGCGGAGTGTTCCTCGTCTTCCTGGTCAGCTAGCTTCCCATATGCATAGCAAACGAAATTGACGGCCTCCCCGACCTCGTCCTCAAGATCTTTCCTCCCCCAATCGTCGTCGAAGAAGTCTACAACAGCAAGCCCAAATTCATCGATAAACCCGTGAGAGGAGCTCGCAGCAGAGATCGTAGGGAAACGAACGGTTGCAGCAGAAATTGATGCAGCTGATTTGAGGTACGTCCTTCGATCCATTTGTTGATAATTAGCTTTGTTTCCTGAGTCAAGGCCGACTATACAGCAGCACCAAAGAACAGGTCATGAATGAAATTCGCTAACCATGCGACTACTCCGAGATAAGCGGACAGCCCACTCAGAACAACGAATACTACAATAAGAGCAATCACTAGACGCCAGTTATCTGGTTGCAGGTTCCTCGATCGGCTCCGTCGACGCATGCTATATCAATAACTGGCCGAGGATTCGTTTGAGATCAGAGTTCTCGGTATATCCTCCTTCTTCAAGTTCGGTATCAGTCAGGATCCGCTCTTCAGGCGTCGAACCAGATCCGCCCCCACCCCAACGTGAGGATAGAGCCCGTCGAATGATTCCACCGGCGATGGTGAGGAATAGCTCAATAGCAACGACGAAGGCTGCAGTAGCGAGCGTGTACAGTACTGCTGCTTCAAGGTGTGTTGCACTCATATTCGCCATCGACGTTTTCTCGTAGATGAGCAGGAGCTCAACTCCTCCAAGAAAGGCAGCTACTAGGGTTAGAACGCTCCACGCGAATAACGTCATACGTTCCTGCATCGAACAGCGAATCGCTGCGCCGAGCGTTCCAAGCGCACCGACCACGAGCAGTGACGTAGTGATCGAATCAAATCCTCTCTCTGGGAGAAGTCGCCAGTATCCGATTGTCACGAATAGTACACCCACTACGAAGATCGCATGTCGTGGGGCAAGGCTGTAGTTCCATTTGAGCCAATCGGGAACTGCGAGCATACGTACTACATACAAGACATAGTTAATAAATTATTCGGATAGAAACATCCCAAAGGAGTAATTATTGAAACTAGCGTGAGTCAAGAGTGTCAAAGTTAACCAACAGAGTGAGCAATGCGACAATTTGTTGGTTAATCTGAATGGGTGGCAGAAGCCACGTTTTCCTAGAACTTCCGGAAAGCTGAGTTCGGATTAGAGCAGAATAAGCCGCGCAGAGAGGAAAATCGATACTGATGAGCTGTAGGAATATGCTTTCCTGAAACAACCCAAATACGCTTATATATCCTGCCACAGAAGGATTTCCTCAACCACAGATGATCCGCGATGCTCGTGTACTCCGGGCCGGGTTCGTTCCTCGGGAAGTTGAGCATCGCGACGCCGAAGTCAACCACCTCTCCAGCGTCCTCGAGCCAATCACGAACGGTGAACCCGCCGACACCGCTATTGTCACAGGACCCAGCGGCACTGGCAAGACCTGCATCTCGAAGTTCGTCACGGAACGGCTCCGCGAAGAGGTCCTCGACGTCGAGGCCATCTACGTCAACTGCTGGCGTAACTACACCCGATTTCGGACGCTCTACCAGATCCTCGACGACCTCGGCGCGACCATCGACATCCACCGGCAGTCGACGCCCCACGACGAACTCGTCGATCGCCTCCAGCAGCATGACGGCCCGCGAACCGTCGTCATCCTCGACGAGGTCGACCAGCTCGAAGACCCCAGCGTCATCTACGACCTCCACAGCCTCCCGCAGTTCGCGATCATCTGCATCGCGAACAAGGAGGAGGAGCTGTTCAGCCGCGTCGACGACCGCCTCGTGAGCCGGCTGCGCTCCAGCGAACACGTCCGGATGGACAAGTACCACGACGAGCAGTTGTTCGACATTCTGAGTGCGCGGGCGAAGTGGGGACTCGATGAGGACGTCATCACCGACGACCAACTCTATCGCATCGCCGACGCGGCCGCCGGCGACGCCCGCCTCGCAATCGGCATCCTTCGAACGGCCGCCGGCAAGGCAGATCGCGAGAACCACGAGCGCATCACCGACGACATTCTCCTGGACGCTGCCGAGGATGCTCGGGCCCAAATCAAGCAGAAGAGCCTCGACTCACTCACCCCCCATCAGCGAGTTGTCTACGACATCGTTCGCGAGCACGGCCCGGTCGGACCGAGCGAGATTCACGAGCGCTATTCCGAGGAGGTCGATGACCCACGGACGAAGCGGACTATCCGCACGTACCTCTCGAAGATGGAGCAATACAACCTCCTCGAGGCGGAGGGGACGAGTCGGGATCGAGAGTACTCGCTCGTCGATTCGGCGGCGGCGTCGCCGATGCAGTGACCGTGACCCCGTCAGCTATCAGGAACTGAACTCGCCGAGGGCCGATTGCTCGTGGTCCAGCGGCTCGATGACCTGGGGATCGTCGTTACCGGGGTTGTTGACTCGCGTCGAAATCTCGTAGGCGTCCAGATCGTCCTTCGGATACGGCTGGCACAGTTCCTTGCGGGTGTCCGGGTCTGCGGCGAGCCAGTCAGATTCCGCGTCCTTTGGGAGGACGACCGGCATCCGGTCGTGGATTGAGTTCATCAGGTCGTTCGGCTCCGTCGTGAGAATCGTGACGCACGAGATCGTCTCGTCGTTGCCCTCCCAGACGTCCCAGAGCCCGGCCATCGCGAACGCGGGGTCGTCCTCGCGAAAAATCCGGTAGGGCTGTTTCGACCCGCCGTTCGGCGATTTCCACTCGTAGAATCCTGACGAGGGGACGAGGCAGGGACGTGATTCCCACGCCCGCTCGAAGACGCGTTTCTCGTCGGCAGTCTCCGAGCGAGCGTTGATGATGCCCTCCTCGGGTTCATCCGCCCAGAACGGAATCAGCCCCCAGTGGTAGGCGTCGATGTCGTCTGGAGCCTCGTTCGTAATGATGAAGAGGTCCTCGCCAGGCGCGATGTTGTATCGGGGTGTGTACCCGCCGTCTGCGGCGACCTCGGCGTCGAAGCGAGCCTCGAGGTCAGCCTGGTCGATGAAGAGCGAGTTTCGGCCACACATACATCCGGGTCCGACCGGGAGAGTCTTCAACGTATCTGGAAAGTGAAGGGCTGGTTCTGTTGCTCCCTCGTTTGACGGTTGATTTGGGAATTATCAGTAAGTACAGCCAACTAATCGATGATCGAGTCAGACCAATCATGACTGCACTCACTACACTCAAACTGGACCGGAATTTGGTGGATTATCGAACCCCGAACTTGGAGCAGGACATTGAGGCTATCGAAAGCTGGCACGAGGATATCTGAACGCTGGTAGAGGAGTTTAGTAGAGCGCTGTCTGCAGTTCAATCTCGCTGAGTCCGGACATGGACTCGCCGACACCGTAGGCCAGCTGAAGGAACTTCTGGACATCAGTTCCTGGTTCGACCTCGTACGTCCGGACGGATTGGCGCATGCCAGCCAGTTCTGCAGGTCCTCCGGTAGGAAGTGCTTCCTGTTGAACCTGCGCGGGGTCTCCGCCCATTTGACTTCCCGGTGGTGGGGGTAGCCGAACTCGTCCATGCAGTCGCTGTCCCAGTTCATCTCGTACTCGCCGGTGACTTTTCCAAGGCTGTACACCATGTTGCGGCCGACGTACAGCCAGATGGGAGTTCCAACCGGGACGTCGCGGAACCGCAGGATCTGTTCGGCGTAGTTCTGAGCCGTTCCCTCGTTTTTACCGGCCTCAACGTACGCCTCTGAAAGTTCGTCCTTAGTGATGTTCTCGATGACCTCGGTCTCTGGCTCGAGAATCCCGGCGTTGAAGGGGTCATCATCGATGAACGAGATCGCCGCCATGTCGTTGTCAGTCAGGTAGTTCGCGAACTCGTACCGTCGCTTGAACCCTTCCTCGTGCGAGTCTTTCCAGTGCCCCGAATTCACTTTGGCCAGTTGCATCGTATCACATTCCTTGATACTCCATTATTATTAATGTTCCCCTATAATTTTCCATCTTAGTCCATGTTTTGCCATGTTTCGTGAATTCTAACGGTGGATCCGTGGGGGTGAGTCAGAGGGGTTAGGAGAGGCTCGAGTTCAGAAAAAGCAGACTAGAGTCCGACTAGTTGATCCGTCGGAGAAAGACCTCAACGGTCATCCCAAATAGGATTCCGGCACCATGGGCGACGATGTTCTTCAGACCGCCTGACGAGCTGGTGATCTCAGTGGGCAATGCTGCAGCGAAGGCGAACGTACTCACGAGCGCAGCGATAACTAGAATCCCGCTTAGACGACGATTCTTATACCCCCAATCGGAGAGCTGCTCGGGGTGGGACACATACTTTGTCCGGGTTCCTGCAAACACTGCTATCAGGGCTAGCACTCCAAATCCGAGGATAATGTATCGGGAGGTTAGAGCTCCAAGGCCCATGAACAGGTAGGCGAAGTAGAGTCCCACGGACAGCATTGCGACTTTTTCCTCCTGCTCTTGGGCAAATGTCTGGAGAATCGTCATCACCAGGAACCCGTCTACTGCACCGACAACACCTGAGAACCCGCGATCATTCTGGATTTGTAGACCGAGGACTTCGTGGAACGCCAGATAACTGCTGATACTAGCGGTAAGTGCGCCGAGAGTTAGCAGTATCAGGAATCCGGTCCAGAATCTCCGTCTCTGGTTCCTATGGATGTAGAGTGCCCAGCACGGGAGGACCAGAATTGTATAACCTACGATGTTCCCTATGAGGTGGCCGTCACCGGGTTTGTGTTCGTGGACCAGCGAGTTCGTCCAGAACGTGTGGAGCGCCGGATTCGTGTGATCAAGGACCAGATGATGCTGGAACGATATCGGGGTCAAATAGTAGATGACAGCAAGGATAAGCGGGATTGAGAGAAGAGTGAGGACCTCTCCCGCTTGCAGGGGAGTTACTCGGATTCGTCGATCCAGTTCCATCAATTGACATCGATGAAGTCTGTTATTAAGAGAGTTTTCCAGTATTTGCTTTGGTCGAATCGGCTGAACAGGTTACTCTGGGGGTTTTCCTTTCGGTTCAGTTCCTGAAGAGGCCGAACTTCGACCCGTTCCAGGTCTACATCGTTCTCTTCCAGGTTCTCGGTAAGTATGCAAACCCACGTACCGGCTGTTTCACTGCAGATGGAATGTGACCAAGAGAGTTTCTGCAGAGCCGAAAAGGCTCTGAATCGTGCGATCAGAGCTCGGTCGGGGACAGTAGCTCACAGAGAACAGCTGCTTGGTCAAGAAGTGCGTCGAAGAGCCGTTCAGTCGGCCGATATAGCGCGTGGTGTTCATCAACAGAGTATGGGGTTTTCTCATCATCTGTGTGTGAGAGAAATCCGCACTCGAGAAGCGGAGCAAGGGTAGTATCCAGCGCAGTTCCGGAACGGCCAGATTCAGCTTCAAGAGTGTGTCGAGGGAACTCTGAAAGGAATCGCGTACAGCAACTCAGGACGTGAGCACGTCGATCAGCGAATAGTTCGTTGAGCGCAGTACGATGGGTACGTGTCCAATACTCGTCGAGTTTGACGTATGTACGAACGATAGGGGAAAGCTCGTTCAAGGAACCATTAGCGTGGACGATGCCAAGGTCGTTGAGCGCGTTGGTCTTTGGTGTCCAGAGACTCGTCGAGGGGATGGAGAACAGTTTGAAGCGCCTCGTGGTACCGCGAAGTGAGGAATTCCCCAGCAACAACGTGGGCATTCACGATATTTCGAGTTGGGTGCGTTGACTCGGGGTGATCGGGGTTTCGGTGGTCGACGTGGGTTCGTGGGTAGCTCATATAGCACCTCTTCCAACGTGGCGTTGAGCATTAACATACCGAGCAGTTAGCTCGAGAGTGTAGCTGTGGAGTGTTAACCAACATACTGCCGTCGATATGCGCCAGTGTTGGTTAACACGAAGAACGCACGATTCAGGAACTATTCTCGGAAACAGGATCCAAACGGAGACTACTCGGGACTGTACCGGGATTGGAGGGGATCACATCGAGTTTCCTGAAACGCGGAAGCGACACGCCGCGGCTTATCGGGAACGTAGACAACTAATCGAGTATGGGAGAACCCCCAACGTCGAACCGATTGGCGGTGGACCAGCCGACACGGGGCGCTGACCGCAATCGGTCCCTTGCTGACCAGGCCGATCCGACTACGGACGAGATGTTGTTGCCGTCACTCGGCGACGGCATCACGCTGCTCGACGTCGAGGGAGGCCGCAGCGTCCCGATCCTGCAGTCGCTCGTACTCGACCATCTCCTCCTGTACGACGGGCCCGCCTTCTGGGTCGACGCAAATGGTCACGCGACGACGACGACACTCGCTCAGATCGCGCCCAGTCAACGGTTGCTCAACCGAATCCACGTGGCACGCGGATTCACTGCCTACCAGCACTACGGCGCCGTCTGTGATCTCCCGACGGCAGTGAACAAGTCGATCCAGATGTCCACCACTGATGCCGGGACGGCCGGTCGAGGGGAACCGAGTCGTGACGAGGACACGTCGCCCCACACACCTGCCCTCATCGTCGCGCCGGCCGTCGACGTCCAGTACCGCGCCGACGATACCCTCGGCGAGACCCACGCGGGAACCCTTCAGGCTCGAACTCTCGCCCGGTTGGCGACCTACGCCGATGGGTACGACATCCCGGTGCTCGTTACGCGGACGCAGCGCGACGACTTCACGGCGCCGGTCGCGACGGCCGCCGACTACCACCTGGAGTGCGAGCAGACCCGGATGGGGCCACGAGTTGTCGGCGAGGACTTCAAGACGCTCGTCTATCCCGTCGACGACGGCGCGTACTACCAGACGACGTTCGCGTACTGGCGGCAACTGCTTGCGGCACGCGCCACGCAGGTCGGCGTGGAACCGACGACGCCAGCGCCGTCGACTCCGGAGGGCGTCGGAACGGGCGTCACCGCTGACGGTGAGACCGTGGCTACGACCGCGGATCCCTTGCTCGATGCGTGGACCGCGACCGGGACAGGAGGCCGATAGCGATGGGGCGCACGAACCCAACCTACCGTGATGCACTGCGGGCTATCGAAGAGCGCTGGGCAGAGTTCCGGCGGGCACTGCGGCGTCGCGACCAGCCGCGCTTCGATCGCCTATTCGAGTACGCCCGCGAGCACGCCGACGCGAGCGGGCTGTTGAACCATCAGAACCCGCTGCTGCCGGCGCTGCTCAGCATCGATCTCGAACAAGAGGCTCGACTCGACGACCACGAGGAACGCCTCAAGGAGCTCGAAACCGCGGTCGCAACGAGCGATGACCAGGAGGGGACTCCTCCCGACTCGAACCCGTGACGATGCCGTTCAGTATTGATTTTCTGGACGACGGCCGCGTCCTAGAGTGGGAGGCAACTGCCGACGGCGCCGTCGCGACCGAGCGCGATGATACGTAGGGAGCGGAGCCAACATCTTCAGGGGTGATCTGAGCGCCAATATGGCCTGGTGGCTCTATTGAAACACTCAAGGCCTGACAGGTATCGCGTGCTGAATATAGAGCGCGGATCTCGTACGCTATTCGATAGTGATGGTGATGGCTGCGATACATCTACTGGGCCTTGTTTAGACGCTCCTGCAGGCGTCGGTTAGTGGTTGTGGCGGTTGTACTGAATCGGTCTGTGACTGTCTCTCGATCCGATTTCAGTGGTCGGACCGGGGTTGTCGGGGATGACCGACACCGCATCTAAACAAGGCTCATCTACTGTGCTCAGGTAATAACCCTCCAAACTCGTGTAGATAGAACACGCCGCGTTGCAACACTACCGCAACCTGACGCAACTGTTGCACTAGCCCGTGTCCCACACATGGTTCTCGTTGGGTGTCTGGAAGCCGGATGAGCAGTCACGCGTCGACAGTTAGCCGTGGGTGACCACGTCGTCGTGGGTGTGGGTCGCCTCGTAGCCGGCCAGTCGACCGACGCCCGCGAGGACGCTGAAAAGCGCCTTCTGGACAGGGACTGGCGGGCTGGGTCTGTACGTGTGGCCGGGGTACTCGTCGACCACCACTGCGGTCTGGAGGGGTCCCGGCATCCCGTCGTCGTCGGTCTGCCCTGTCTGTGCTAGCGCGTAGAACGACTCGTAGACTGTCGGCGAGTCCAGCGGCGGGCGGTGTTCGTGGGCGACACGAATCGGGTCGTCTGTCGGGTTCCGCTGGGTGTGTGGCGTGCCCGGCGGGACGACGAGTTCGTCGCCCGGCGTCAGCGTATGCTGTGTGCCGTCCCGCTCGATGGCGTACTCGCCCGTGACCACCTCGAATCGCTCCTCCTGTTTCGGGTGTACGTGTCTGTCGGGGACGTCGAACAGCGTTGGATGGTGAGCGAGGTCATCATTTGCCGTATCCGTTCCCGGGTGGAGCGTGACCTCCATGCGGACGTACTTCTCGCCCGACTCGTCCATTCCGTGCTCGAACACCAGCGGTTCAGCATCGTTAACGCCTCCCTCACCGTCGTTCATGACCGGGTCCTTCCACTCTTGACCACTTAATAATACGTCACAACATAGTACTACCACCGACAGCACCGGGCAGTAGGGGTGTTCGGGGTGGACGGCCTCGAAGCCCAGATTGTCGGAAATACGGTGAGAGGCATAAGGTTTGAAGCCTGAAGCGCCGCATACCGGTCGTATGCCAACGAGTAGTATTGACGAATACTACGACCGGTACGTCGAGGGGTGGAACAACCACGACTCCGAGGGGGTGATGCGTTTGCTGACGGGGGAACGGTTTCTGATCCAGCGACTGAAGGGACACTCTCCGGTGAGGAGATCAAAGAATGGGTGGAGGAAACGACTGAGGGATTTCCGGACGTACGTTTCGAAGTTGAGCGACGTGTCGCTGACCACGATAAGGGGTTGCTGTTCGTCGAGTGGACGATGTACGGGACTCGTGATGGGCCGTTCGGTCCACTCCCGCCGACAGGCCAGTCTGTAGAGATGAACGGCGTTGATGTCATCGCGTTCTCCGACGATGGGATCACCTCTATCAACGGCTTTTTCGATATGACAGATTTCAAGGAGCAGCTCGGACTCACGTTCCCAGCGGTACTCGGTCAGCTACCGACGCTCGCTGTCGGAGCTATCAAGGCTACCCTCTAACACCTGGCGGCTCACCTCGTAGACGTACCAAACAAGCGTAATATCCGAATATACCTGAATTGAACGCACCCCGTGCTGACTACATCCTCTGTATTCAGCACGGCCTCAGTAAACTATCAGCGGCAGAGGGTTTCAATAGAGCCGGCCTGGTCTATTCACTGACTACGACTCGTCTGGACGTTCCACCGCTTCTAACCCCGCTTCGATCACCTCTCGATACGCCTCACTCAGACTGTCCATATCGGCAGCCTCCTTGTAGTCCTTCACGCGTCCAGCCAGCGTGTGGCTGATGTCGATGTTTGGTCTCATCGTCCAAAAGACCTTTAGTCGTAAAAGGGCAAGAAACTGTTGTCGTGAGGCGAACCAACACCTTCGCGGTCAGACCGCTTACTGACGACGACGAGCGGCTACTCCGCGAATTGTTGGACGCCTCCGCCAGTCTCTGGAACGAACTCAACTACGAACGTCGCCAACAGTTCTTTGATGGCAAGTCAGTGTGGGACACCGCCGACTACCGGAAACAGTACGTCGGTGTTCTCGGCTCTGCCACCGCTCAACAAGTAATCCGCAAGAATAAGTCGGCGTGGAAGTCGTTCTTCGCTGCCCGTGAAGACAGCGGGGATGCCGCTCCGCCCGGTTACTGGGGTAGCGAAGACGCTGGACGTGAGCTGCGAACGTTTATCCGGAACGACCAGTACACGCTTGAGTTCGGCGAGCGGAGTCGAGTCGAGATCCCCGTAGGGCAAGACTTGAAAGAGAAGTACGGACTCGGATACTACGAGCGACTCCGTCTGCAACTTGTTGGGAGCCCGAAGTGGGACGGCGAGAAAGGGCAGTTGGAAATACAGTACGACGAAGTGAGCGACACGTTCAGAGCCTTTCAGCCCGTCACAGTACCAGATTCGCAACGGGATTCACCACTAGCCGACGAATCGGCTGCTTTGGACGTGGGCGCAAACAACTTCGTCGCCTGTACGACGACGACCGGCAAACGGTTCCTCTACGAGGGTCGCGAGTTGTTCGCTGACTTCCGTGAGACGACCGAAGAGATCGCCCGTCTACAATCTAAACTCCGCGAGGGTCGGTACAGCAGTCAGCGGATTCGCCGACTGTACCGTAAGCGAACGCGTCGCCGTGACCACGCGCAGGAAGCACTCTGTCGTGACCTGATCGAACGGCTGTATGATGAGGGCGTAGCAACGGTGTATGTGGGCGACCTCACTGACGTGCTCTCGACACACTGGCACCCAGAAGTCAACGAGAAGACCCACCAGTTCTGGGCACACCGCTCGTTTGTCGACCGTCTCAAAGACACTGCCGAGGAGTACGGAATCTTTGTCGAAGAGCGGTCAGAGGCGTTCACGACGGCAACCTGTGTCGAGTGTGGCGAGCAGGTGGAGACAGAGCGGTATGGCGACGTGTTTCGGTGTTCGTGTGGACACGAGAGCCACGCTGATCTCGACGCCTCACGGACGTTTCTTGAACGGGAGACTGGCACTGAACTCGAGACAGGGTCGATGGCACGGCCCGTGCGCCTCACGTGGGACGACCACACTTGGTCGGAGTCACCATGCTCTCCCGAGAGGGCCAGTCCCAACGAGGAGCGCACAGACCGGAGTACCGGCGACGGGAAATTTGCCTCCGTGGGGACGGTATAGCCCACAGCCTCACCGGAGGAATCCCACGGTTCAGCCGTGGGAGGATGTCAATACACCCCACGCTTCTACGTCTTCCCTCACGCCCCAGAGGCCGACCTCGACCTTACGATCCTCCAGTCGGTGTACGACCAGCATCCGTCGTCGCCGTGACCGAGATGGTTGCGAGAGAGAACATCGTTCTCTGAAATCCGGAAGTGACACGCCATCGGTTATCCGGAATACCACCTATTTGTTCTACAGGAATGCCGTTCACAATCGACTTCCTGGACGACGGCCGCGTCCTGGAGTGGGAGGCGACCACCAACGGTGCCGTCGTAACAGAACGAGACAAGTATACCCTGCGTTTCTACGTCGCCGCTCGCGATTCCGAGACCGACATCGACCTCACGACGCTCCAATCGGTGTACGACCAGCACCCGGATGTCGTCGCGACCGAACTAGTGGCGCGACGCCCCGGCTTTCGACGAGACGAGGAGGCCGTTCTCGCAGTCGACGTTGCCCACATCGATCGCGTCACTCCACTCGCCCGGCAGGCGCGCCAGCTGTCGGCCTATCCAGTCGGGGATCTCGCCTGTTTCAACGTGGACTTTTCGCGAGAGTTCCGGTACTGTCTGGAGACCGGCGCCGATCCGACGCCGGCGAGCGAGCTGTCGACGCTCCGGCTCAGCGTTCCGGTGACCGAAACGAGCAACGACATCTATGGGGAACTGTCCGTCGCCGGCGACGCCGTCTCCGGCTCGCCGACGGATATCCTGACCGCCGTCCAGGGGGCGCTCGAAGCTCACAATCCGGATGTCCTGGTCATCTCAACGAGCGAGATCGTCCCGACCCTGTACGAGATGGCGACCGACGCCGGCGTCGACGACTTCTCGCTGAGTCGGTGGCCGGGCGTCGACTACCAGCAGCTCGCGAGCCGGTCGACGTATTCGAGCTACGGCCGCGTCGGTCACTCGCCGGCACGGTACAACGTGCCCGGCCGGGCGATCATCGACGAGTCGAACACGTTCTTCTACGGGGAAACGAACCTCGACGGCGTCCTCGACCTCGTGTCGCGCTCGAAAAAGCCCGTCCAGGAACTCGCGTGGGCGTCAATCGGGAACGTCCTTACGGCGATTCAGATCTGTGAGGCCCACGACCGCGGCGTCCTCGTCCCGTGGAACTCCTGGCGCCACGAGTTCTACAAGCCGATGGGGACGCTCCACGACGCCGACCGCGGCGGCTTCATCTTCGCGCCCGAGGTCGGCCTCCACGAGAACGTCCACGAACTCGACTTCTCCTCGTTGTATCCGAACATCATCTGTACCCGGAACGTCTCGCCGGACGTCATCCGGTGTGACTGCCACAGCGGCCGCGACGACGTCCCTGGCCTCGGGTACTCGATCTGCGACGACCGGGGCTACCTCGTCGACGTGCTACAGCCGATCATCGACGCTCGCGACGAGATCAAGGCGGCCATCCGTCGCGAGAAGGAACGGGACGACCCCGACGAGGACCGGCTGGCGGAACTCGAGGGACGGTCGGGAGCGCTGAAGTGGATCCTCGTCGCCTGCTTCGGCTATCAGGGGTTCAGCAACGCGAAGTTCGGCCGTATCGAGTGCCACGAGGCGATCAACGCGTTCGCTCGGGAGATTCTGCTGACGGCGAAACAGCGGCTGGAAACCGGGGGCTGGCGCGTCGTCCACGGCATCGTCGACTCCATCTGGGTGACGCCGAATCCCGACGTCGACGACGAGGACCGCGAGGACCTCCAGACCCTCGCAACGGAGATCACGGAACGCGTCGAGATTCGGCTCGAACACGAAGCCCACTACGACTGGGTGGCGTTCGTCCCGCAGCGCGAGAGCGACGCCGGCGCGTTGACGAAGTACTTCGGGAAGGTCGCCGGCGACGACGAGTTCAAACTGAGAGGGATCGAAGCGCGGCAGCGCTCAACGCCACCCTTCATCGAAAGAGTTCAGCGAGAGTGCCTCAATCGATTCGATGCGACTCGGTCACCGGACGCGGTGCTCGGACGTCTTCAGGATGCAATCGACCAGCTACACGCTGGTCAGGTCCCGATTGAGCAGCTCGTCGAACGGAATCGTGTATCCAAACCACTCGAAGGCTACACCCAAAACACGCAGAACGTGGCGGCGCTGAAGCGCGCTCGTGACCAGAACCTCGCCATCCATCCGGGACAGGACATCGAGTACGTCGTCGTTGACGATGGGAAGACCTCGCGAGAGCGGGTCGCGTTGGCTCACGAGGAAGTCGAGATGTACGATCCGGACCACTACGAGACGGAACTCATCAGAGCTGTCGAGAGCGTTCTCTCACCATTAGACTGGACCCGGTCAGACATTCGTCGGGCGCTCTCGGAGACACGGGTGCCAGAGCTGACAACGTTCACGGAGTCGAAAAAGAATTAACCAACATAAAGGCGATTGGCCGGAGAACGTTGGTTAATCACCGAAAAGACGAGTCGTGAACCCCCACACCCCGTGTGCGATATGAAATCCGGAGAACGGTGGGAGGGGGTAATCACGGAGAGCTGCGTCGAAAGTACCGTATTAACCGATTTTACGGGATAGAGAAGACGAGAAGGCACAACTGACGAAGGACTATGTTTCAGGGAAACCTTTACATAGCCACTCTGTCAATCGGAACCGTAGTAGCCCTAAGGTCGGTCGAAACGAAACAGTATGTTTCGTGACAAGACCGTGTTCTTCGGCGAGTTATTCGGAACGTCTACTGGCCTGTTCCTCCGTTATCTCGGCTGATCGTGGCTTATCTCTCCGATATTGGGTGATCGCCAGCGCTACTCCGGCCACACCCCTTCGATAAATTCATCTCGCACACGGGGTGTGGGGGCGGGTTACCGTGAGTGTCCCGCCTCCCACCGACCTCGTCGATCTCATTCGACTCATAATTCCGTCCAGTGTTTCATCTCGCACACGGGGGGTAGGCCCATCGACGCTTGCTTTCTCTGACGAAACGGCGGTCGCTATCCTCGACGTGTACCTGATTTCACTTCGCACACGGAGGGTCTCTTCGAGCAATTGATTTCGCCCGCGGTTCATGGTCTTAACCGCACACCCTCTTTGAAACTGCCTCTATCGGCTGAATACAGCTGATTTAACCTCGCACACGGTACCCATATTTATTTATAGTCTCGACCTAATCCGCAAACATGGCTGACGGCGACGATCAACAATCCCTCTCACAATCTATCAAAGGCCGTCTTCAGGAGGGCGTTCAGAATTCTGTTTTTCAGGATAAGGGGTTGCTCGATCCCGACGCTGTCATCGACGAGGACCGGATTGTCGGTCGCGATGACCAGCTGGACGACATCATCACCTATCTTCGGCCGGCGTTGCAAGGAAACCGACCGCCCAATATGCTTCTCTACGGGCCGTCGGGCACTGGGAAATCGCTCATCATTAACGCAGTCTGTCAGCAGGTTCTTGAACTCGCGAACTCACAAGGGGACCGGTTCGGCGTCATCAAAATCAACTGCCAGACAATCAAATCGCACGACCGCGCTGTCTATCGCTTGGCGAAAAATGCAGCGCACGAAGCCGGCGTCGATGTCGGCATACCGCAGAGCGGTATCTCGACGGATCAGAAGCTGAATCGATTCTACGAAATTCTGAGCAACAATTTCGACTCGGTCATCATCATCCTCGACGAGGTCGATCTTCTAGTCGGTCGGCAGCGAGATCCGAACGATGAGCCGGCGTATTCGAAACTGCTCTACCAGCTGTCGCGAGCGTCACAGCTCGGTCGCATCGAGGGGCACGTTTCCGTCGCTGCGCTCACGAACGATCCCCGGTTTATGGAAGATCTGGACGGTCGGGCCGAGAGTTCATTCAATCCGCAGGATGTTGTCTTCCCCGACTACGACGCGAACCAGTTGCAGTCGATTCTCGAGCGACGTCGTGATGCATACCAAGACGATGTTCTGAGGACGGCATCATTCCCCTCAGTGCCGCGTTCGCCGCCCAAGACCACGGTGATGCGCGCAAGGCAATTGATCTGTTCAGGAAAGCCGGTGAGATAGCGGACCGAGCCGGCGAAGACACGATTCGTGAAGAGCACGTTCGCGACGCCCAGGAAGAAGCCGAACGCGATCGGACGTTAACCCAGATGCAGGGGCTCTCGACGCAAAAGAAGCTCTCGCTGTACGCTACTGCAATCGTCCCAGTCCACTCCAAACGAAACCTGAACGCTGTTCCTAGCACGGTTGCATACCGCGTATATCAGTATCTCACCGATCTCCTCGATTCCGACGAGAAGTCACGAGACTCCTACCTACGATATATGAGTGAGGCCGAGACCTACAACTTCGTCACATCGGAGAAACGAGGACGAGGCTACGGAAGTGGTGTCCACAAGGAGTACACCTTTGTCGACGACCCAGAAGTAGTCGCTGAGACGCTTCAAGCCGATATTCGGCTCGAAGAAGTGGAACACGACGAAGATTTGATCCGGTCCGTTGTCAACGCGCAGATAGAGGATTTCTTCGAGGGTAACTAACTCGAAGAGTCCTCGACGCCGGCGTCGGATTCATTTCGCACACGGGGTGTGGCTCCGACGGAATAGTAGTCAATTTTACTAGAACTGTCTGACAAGGGTACGCAAGATTTCACTTCGCACACGGGGTGTCGTCCACCGCGATCTATCATTCGATTCATCTCTCACACGGGGCGTCCGTCGATGAGAGTCAATTCATCTTGCACACGGAGGGTGCCGACTCGATGCCTTCTGCCAATTCATCTCGCACACGGGGGGTAGTCCCTTCGAAACCTCGCCGGATACCCTCCTACTCGTCGGGATTGACTGGCCCCTTATACTTGGATTTGATTTTGTCTACTTCCCTCCACTGCCAGTAGTAGTACCGGTTATCATTGATCTCCTTGATCGTGATTGTCGCCTTCGTCGGGACGTCGTCCGGGAGATCATCGGGACGGTCCTCGATGTCGGCGTCGTCTGATTCTTCTTCGAGCCGAGTTTTCCGTTCCTTGTGCTCGGCGAGGGCTTCAGCGTACGTCGCAACGTCTCGGAGCTGCTCCGGGTCTGACTCGTTGAGCGTGTTGACGATCTCCGTCGGGAGGTTCGCCGGTGGGGTCGGGGGTTCGTAGGACATCGGCTACTCTCGTGTTAACCAACACGTCCCGGGAATCCATAGCTTTGTTGGTTAAGTCGGTGGAGAGGGTTCTCGCACCTGCTGGATGTAACACTACTCGAAACTTCTTTATATACAAGTTTCTTACTATGTTACACCGTGCTCCGGCGCATCGAACTCGAGGTCCTCGCCACAGTCGACCGCGGCGACACGATCTCCGACCTCGCGACGAAGCTCGACCACAGCGAGAGTTACCTCTCTCGCGCCGTCGGTGACCTCGTCGAGAAGGGGCTCGTCTACACGGAACGCGACGGGCGGCGAAAACGAGTCGTTCCGTCGGATGCTCGCGCCGTCGAACTCTACCGCGACCTCGTCCGCCAGCACTCCCATATCGACTTCCCCGAGCTGCTGACCGGGAAGACACTCGAAGTGCTGTACTACCTCGACCAGCCGCGAACCGTCTCCGAGATCGCCGACCGGAGCGACAACTACCGCAACACGGTCAACCGGGTCCTCAAGCGGTTTCGCGACCGTGGGCTCGTCGGGACGGCCGACGGCCACTACGAGTTCAACGCCGACTTCGACCGTCTCCACGAGTTCGCCCGTGAACTCGTACACCATCTACATCGCCAGCGCCTCGAAGCCGTTGCCCCGAAGGGCACGATTCTCTGGGAGGACTACGACGAATTCCTTGCCCAGGCCGAGACGGAGATCGACGCAGAGGGGTTCCACGAAACCGGCCTCGCTCGATTCGCGGCCTTCGACCTCCAGTTCCTGCTCACCGGCCACCGCTACTACGTCTACTCCGAGGAACTTGACGCAGTTTCGCCGGCGGAGCTGTGTTGTCACACGCTGCTGATCGACGACGGCAGCCGTCACCGCTCGTACTGTCTCCTCCTGCTCAGTCACGTCGACGTCGACGAGGCGGCCCTCCGAGAGCAGGCGGCGAAGTATGGCCTTGAAGCCGAAATCGACGCCTTGCTCCGCTACCTCGAGACGCACGGCGAGGTCGACGATGACCGGCTCCCGGAGTGGGACGAGTTTCAGAAACTGGCGGCTGACTACGAGGTGCCACTACCACAATGAGACCAACATTCGGACGCGAGTACATCGAGAACGAATTCCAGCGAATCGGGGATGGGTTATCTGAACCGCTCACGGTCTACCTGATCGGTGGTGGCGCGATGTCGCTGCGCGACCTCAAGGGGGCGACGAAAGACATCGACCTAGTCGTCCCGGATGGCGACGCGTACGGTCAGCTGTGGGCCGTCCTGATGGACCTCGGGTACGCGGAGGTCCAATCGCTGGACCCAGATTACCGGGCGCTGGGGGCGACGAGCTGCGTCGAGAACGACGATGGGTGTCGCCTCGACATCTTCAACCAGCAGGTCGCGAACAAGCTCGTGCTCACCGACAGCATGCAAGAGCGCAGCGAGCCGTTCCTCGACACGGATCGACTGACGGTCCGGCTAGTCAGCAACGAGGATATCTTCCTGTTCAAGGCGATCGCAGGCCGCGACGACGACATCGAGGACATGAATATGCTCGTGCAGGCCGGCCTCAATTACGACGTCGTCCGGGATGAACTCGAAGCCCAGATCGAACGCCTGGGTGACGATCAGTTCGCCACGTTCGCGAACGAGGCCCTGGTCGAACTCGAGGAGCGGTACGGAGTGACCACGCCGATCGAGGGCCGCGTCCAAGAGCTCACGAATAGGTACTACCGGGGGCTCGAAGTCCTCCAGGCACTCGATGAACCGATGACCGTCGACGAACTGGCCGCGGAACTGGAGCTGGATGACGAGGAGGTTCACGACCGGATCGCGTATCTCTCAACGTTCGACCGGGTCCGTCGGGATGGCGACACAGTCCGTCCCGTGGAGTAGGTTCCTCACAATATCGTCACTTAAATTGGCACCTGATGGCGGCTGTCGTCACAGATGATTCACGGGTTGCGTCAAACAGGTTTTATCCAGCAAGCCCGAACGGCTGGTATCATGCGGGAATTCGTCTTCACAGTCGAATACGAGAAGGGGGTTGACGGGGTGATGGATCTCTTCATCGACAACCCGGATCTGTATGCCCGGTCGATGGAGATCAGTGCGACCAACGAGGCGGTGTGGGGTATTGAGAAGATCGTCGGCCCCGCTGCTGTCCTCGACGAGTTCGACGACGCACTGGAACGCGTCGCAGATTCTCCGGGCACAACCGGAATGTGTGAGGCACCCGTGACCGAATACGAATACACGATCCTCTCGTCGAATGCGGAATCACGGAAGATTCACTGGCTTCGGCGGGAAGGTGATGGTTCACGGTCGATTCCCTTGGTCGCGGCGAAGCACATCGGCGAGGGGTTGATAATGCGCACGGAGCGACGTGGTGACCAATACCGGTGGCGGATGCTTATCGACGGGACAGTATCAGCAATTCACGAGGAAGTCCGAGCGAACCTGCGAGAGGGGCTGTCGCTGACTGTTGAACGACTCGGTACACCGCCATGCTTGGTCGACGACGGCCGCGTCCAGCAAACTCTCACGCCCGAACAGAAGTCTGCGCTTGAAGCTGCAATCGAACGTGGGTACTACGAAGAGCCACGGCAGCAATCGGTCGCGGAAATCGCTGAAGATGTCGGTGTGTCACGGTCGACGTTCCAGTACCGTCTCAACCGAGCGGAAGCGTGGCTGGCACAACAGTTCGCCGCCGATTCGCTCGACGTGGATCTCGACGTGGATCTCGACCCCGAGGACATTGAGTTCATCCAGTAAACTGCACGTCGAACTCTTCGACGGTTGGAATATGTCGAAGTAAATCCCATCCCTAAGAATCTCGTAGGGCCGGGTATGGCAACGACTGGTGCGAGTGTTCAGCTGATTCGTAACGCGACTATCCTCCTGGACGTCGGTGACACGACGTTCCTCGTGGATCCGATGTTCACGCCGGAGGGCGAGATGCCGACGGTGACAGACAACCCGGCAGTTCCGGAGTTCCTCACCACGGCGAATCAGGATCGGAATCCGCTTGTTCCGCTGCCCGACGTTGATCTCACCTACGACGCTGTGGTCGTTACGCACCGCCACCCCGACCACTGGGACGAAGCGGCCAGAGAGGAACTCGATGCCGACGTGCCGCTGTTCTGTCAGCCCGAGGAAGCCGACGCCTTCACTGACGAGGGCTTCACTGATGTTCGCCCCGTCGACGACGAAACCACCTTCGAGGGAGTCACAATCCACCGGACGCCGGGCCAGCACGGGCACGGCGACCTCGCCGAGGAATGGGTCCGGTCTCGGGCTTCGTTTTCGAGGGCGACGAGACAGTGTATGTCGCCGGGGACACGATCTGGTACGAACCGGTCGAGGAGACACTTGACCAGTACGAACCCGATCTGGTGGTTCTCAACGGCGGCGAAGCGCAGTTCGATCAGGGCGAACCCATCACGATGGGGGTCGAGGACATCAACGCTGTCCGAGAGGCCACTGACGCCGAAATAGTGGTCGTCCACGTGGAGGCGATCAACCATGCTTGCTGTCGCGCGAGGAACTGCGGGCAGAGACAGAGGATGTACACGTTCCCGAGGACGGCGAGCGGTACAGTCTATAACGCGGGAACGCCCGCCTACAACTGTCCCGTGTTGTAACCGTTGGTTCGGGGTAGTTACTCCGCAGCTCAGCTGGGAGTCGGCCATCCGGACGCGGAACACGGCCCCGTTTGATCTCGTGATCGACGCGACGCAGGTGTTTGCAGCCGCCTTCGGGTGAACGCTGCTGCCAGTCGGGACAGGTACACGATTCGTCGACGACGTCGACTTCGTACCTGTTGCCGGACACGGACTGCACCTCGTAGCGGCCACCTTTCGAGAGGAGTGAGACGTCCATCGCTTCGGCGACGGCACGCTTCGTGCGGGGCTCGAGATCGTCCTGCGACTGTGCGTTCTCGTCGACGACCAGTCGGTCGCGAACATCGCCCGTTCGGCCACCGTCGGGAGCGACGGCTTCCGCAGGGCCACTGAGCCGCTCGTGGAGCACTTCCTCGACCGGATGGCCTTCCGGCCAGAGGTAATGGACCTCGCGGCGCTCGCGATGGTCGTAGGAGCCGCACGCGGCTGCGCTCCCAGTCCAGACGCGCCAGGCACCGAGTGCGGCCATCACGTCGACGATATCGCGGGGAACCGTCTGGTGGTCGTCCGGGAAGAACACCCGGAAGCGGGTACACGCCTCCTGCGGCGGGACGGTCTCCCACCAGTCTTCGCTGGAGCCCCAGCTATTGAACATCGCTTCATCGCTCCCGTAGCCGACGGTCACGCCATCGACCGGCATCCAGTCTGCTGGGAGGTGGTCCGCCTCGCCTTCAAGCACCCGAAGAACGGTGTATCGGAGGTACTCGTGGGCTTGGTTGTCTGTCGTTCGGGCGACCTGATCGTGCTGCTCGGCGACGTGCTCGGCTTCCTCGAGGACCGTCGTGAGATAGGGTTCAGTCATTATTCGACGGAGGTCAGAACGCGCCTCCGCCCCTCCGCGGGCGCTGAAAAACTTAACCAACATACTCCCCCTCAAACGCAGAGGTGTTGGTTAACTCTTGGATCACCCATCAAGAGATACAGGAACTAGTACTCCGATAGTCGCTGTGAGCAATAAGTAAAAATAGCGAATAGCTGTCTACGGGCCGGTTGAAGCAGTAGGGAGCTTGATTTTGAGAGTCGTATCCTCGGGAGCGACATGTAGTTCCCCACCAGATTTCGTCACTGTCCATTCGAGACACCAGAGCGCCAGCCCCTCCGCGTGATTGAGCGGGCTCTCCTCGCCTGCGTTGACAGCTTGAACATCTAATTCGGGGAGTCCGTCGGCATCGTCATCGATTCGGAGAACAATCCTCTCCTCATCTGTTCCAGCGTCAGTAACGGTGACCGTAACATCCACGTGAACTTCCCTTTCATTGTGCGTCGCGATCTGGTGGACAACATCTGCGACTGCGGTCGGGAACGTCTGTGTCGCTTGGATAGCTCTGTCGTTTGTCTCACCGTTGAATTCGACATCTGCGCATGGGGTGTCGGCATCAACCCCCGATAACTTCGAGGCTACATCGTCCAAATCAACGGGTTCTGGCTCGGCGTTCTCTTCGGCGAGCAGCTGTTTGATGCGCTGTGTGCGTGACGAAATCGTACTGAGTTCCCACGCAGCATTCTGCACAGCCTCTAAATCTGCTTGGGCCGCCTCGTCGTCGATGCGAGACGCAGCCAATTCAGCTCGTCCAGTGATGACGTTCACCTCGTTCCGAACGTTGTGACGGAGGATGCGATTCAGCACGTTCACCATCTCGGACCGCTCTTCGAGACTCGCATTCGATGCTTCAAGCTCAGTCTGTGTTTCGCGGATCTCCTCGATGCGCTGCTGGAGGGCATCCCGTGTCGAGGCTATCGTCCGGTTGAGGTCGCCGAACTCGTCCGGCCGGTCGGTATCGAACTCCACGTCGTACTGACCATCTTCGATCTGCTCTGCCCGGTCGGTTAGCCGAGAGAGCGCGCCGGTCACATCTCGGCCGAGAACGCCGACGACACCCACGAGCGCAAGCAGAGTGAACGCTGCAATTCCACCGATCCATCGAAGGGCTTGCTGGGTTATGACGTACGCTTCACTGGCTGGTGCGTGTTCGATGACGACCCAGTCGGTGTTCGGAACCGCAGCATACGCTGCGACGTACTCTCCCTCTGTCTCAGGCTGGGTCTCGTAGGCTGGTGATTCGGTAAACCCAGAGTCCCCCCGCAGGCCACTGCTGACTGCCGGTGCACGACGATTTCCATCGCGGTATTGGGTGAGCGTCGCGGCTGCATCATCACTGAACACGACCGTCCCGTTGGAATTGACCACTCGCGTAAAGCCGCCGTCGACGGGATGTTCGAAGCGATCGAAGATAGTCGCGGTGTCGATTTCGACGACAAGTAACTGCTCCGGGGTCCGACGAATTGGGGAAATAAACCCGATAACCGTCTCGTTTTGTACTGCATACGGGTCAGTCACCTGCACGTCATCGAAATCCTGGAAGGCGAACCGTTCAGTCCAGCCGAGTTCTTCGATGGGTTGTCCCCCCATTTCTCCATCTGAACTGACCGAAACAGTCTGATTCCGCCGATCAATTACGTATGCCCGAACGATCTCGGTATCAGATCTGTCCCCTTGCTGTGCCTGTAAATACTCCCGAACCTCGGTGTGGTCGCCATCCTCGAAGACCGGATGTTCGGAGAGGAGCTGAGCGACGAGTCGGTTCTTGCCACACCATTCTCGCAATTCGTCCGCTTCGGTCTCGGCAGCCGCGGTCATCGACTGTTCGACGTTGTCCTCCAACAATCCCCCCACCTGTACATATAGTCCGACTGTGCCGATACTGATGATTAGGAAGACGACGAGGAGCGCCGTAGTAAGTTTCCGTCGGAACGACGACCGCACAACAGCGATGATCGTTCCCAGAACGGGGAGGGAGGACAGGTATCTACGCATCGTCGAGCACCTCGCCCTCTAAAAACTGTGTTGCGACCGCGAACGGATGCTCTCCATCGAGGAGGACCCGGCTGTTGAGGTTCCGCATTATCGACTTATCGAGTGCTGAACCAACAGGGGAGAGAATCTCGAATACCTCCGGATGTTCGTCGATGAGCGGAGCATACGCTGTCGGGGCCGGTTGGTAGGGGAGGAAGTAGTCGCGGTCGTCCTCGAGGACTGTAACTGTCGACCGGTTGAGCTGCGGATCAGTCGCAAAACCACTCGTAATCTGCACGCGACCCTGTTCGAGTAGTTCGTACGTCAGCCCGATCGACGTGACAATGAACGGTTCGGTCTGGATTGGCTCGCCGTTCGCAGTCTCGATTTCATAATATGAAGCGAGTCCACGCCATCCGTCCTGCCGATGAAAGAATTCCTCGTTGACGGCGACACCAGGCGTATCACCACCGTTTCGGATATGGGCTGCCAAATCGCTGATGGTCGAAATCTCGGTCTGTTCCGCCCATCGAGCGTCGGCAGCGATGACGTACTCGTTCGAGAACGGTGCCGGGTCAGCCAACTGGAGTCGCTGGGAATCAGCGTCCGCTTGGACCCGCTCAAAGAGTGACTCGGGGTCGGTGATCCGTCTATCGTGGCGAGGCGGGAGCTGCAGCCATGCCGTACCCGTGTACTCCCAGTACAGGTGTTGATCCCCCGATGCTGTTGCCTCCCAGTTCGATAGCGAGTTTCCTGCCCCGATTTCATCGACGGCACGAATCCAATCGATTCTCCGTAGCCGTTCGTAGGCGAGGTAGCTGAGAATCTTCTGCTCAGTGAACGGCTTCGACCCGATCCGAACGGTTACTGATTCTGATTCGGGTTGTTCACTCTTGGCGCACCCACTGAGTATGCCGGTAACGGCCACCCCGCCAGCGCGGCCTATCTGTCCGAGGAACCGGCGGCGCATGGGTGGCATATAAACATATCTGTACCGGCGAATGACATATAACTATAGGGCTTCTTGAGGAACTTCTGAAAGCCGAGGTTACGCCGAGTACGGTCTGGTTTTCACTCGGTTGAAATCTCGAACCGCGCACCCCCGCAAGCGCCGTTAGAGGCTGTGACTGTCCAGCCGTGCCTGCTAGCGACTTCCTCGACGATGCTGAGGCCGAACCCTGTCCCGTTGTCGGCTGTCGTATATCCAGCGTCAAACACGTCTTCTCCCGCGGCCTCAGGAAGGCCGGCTCCGTCGTCGGCGACATAGAACCCGTTCGCTGTGTCTCCGACTGTTACTGTCACGGCTGGCCCGCCGTGCTCGACCGAGTTCCGAAGGAGGTTAGTTAGGAGCTGCCGGAGTTGATCGCGGTCGGCCTCGACGGTCCGTTCGGTTTCAACCCTTAATATCGCATCAGTAGCAGATACTGTCTCCCAGATGGTTTCAACAAGATTCGATAACTGGATGGACTCAAGTGTCATCGCTTCCTCGCCAGTTTGAGCGAGTGTCAGCAAGTCCTCGATGAGTGAATCCATCCGGTCCAGCGTGGTCGATATCGTCGATGTGATCGCTGTCGCAGTCCTCACGCAGTAACTCGAGACGTCCCTCCGCGACTTGCAGCGGGTTGCGCAAGTCGTGGCTCACGACACTCGTGAACCGGTCAAGCCGCTCGTTCTGTTGGACGAGTTCGCGTTCGCGTCGCTTCTGGTCGCTGATGTCGCGGTCCATCGCCACGAATCGGTCTTTCCCCTCCAAATTGAGCCGGATGAGATGGACCTCGATGGGGAACGCCGACCCGTCTTTGCGCTCGAGTTGGCCTTCAAATCGGTGTGGAGTATTCGGTGGGAGTTTCTTCCAGAACGATGACGCTCGCTCCGGGTCGGCTGTTGGATCGATGTCCCAGACCTTCCGTCCCAGAAGTTCTGATTCGGTATAGCCGAGTTCGTCACACAGCCGCTGGTTAACATCCCGAATCACACCGTCGATGTCGTGGACTGCAAACATATCCGGCGAATGCTCAAACAGCGCCTCTAGTCGTGCGCTATGGGACTGTAACTGCTGTTCGTACTGTTTGCGGTCCGTGACGTCATCTTGGAACCCGACAAAGAGATCCAACTCTCCATCGTCGTCGAACAGCGGGGCGACACGGACGCGGTTCCAGAACTCAGTTCCATCTTTCCGGTAGTTTCGTAACTCGACGGTCGCCGATTCCCGACTGTCGATCGCAGTCCGGAGGGTTTGGACAGGTTCGTCTTCAGTCGCTTCGCCTTGGAGAAATCGGCAGTTCCGGCCGATTATCTCTCGTTTCCCGTAGCCGGTCAGGTCGGTGAATTCGTCGTTTGCGTAGATGATCGGATTATCCTCCTGGTGAGGGTCGGTTAGGAGAATTCCGATGGGCGCTTCGTCCATCGCTTGCTCTTTTGCAGACAGCTTTGACTCGCCGGCGTCAACCGTTGCCTGTGGACTGAGCGTGCAGATGAGTGAGCCGTCCTCTGTGTACGAGAGGGTATGTTCGATGTCGAGTTCGCTCCCGTTCTTTCGGACGAACGTCGTGGTTCCGTGCCAGCGGCCGTCGCGTGCTTCTGGGAGGAGTACGTCGTAGACGGCATCGATATCGTCGTCGTGATAGAACGTCTCCCAGTGGAGACCGATGAGCTCCTCACGGGTGTAGCCGAGTATCTCTGCACAGGCGGTGTTCGCGTACTCGATGTAGCCGTCTTCGTTGAGAATGCTGATCCCGTCTTGGGCGGTCTCGATGGCTTCAAGACCACGGTTCATGTATCGTTCAGCCCGATACCCACCGACCGCGTTCTGGATGCGGTTGGCGAGAACGCTGTACTGTTCCGTGCCGCCGGCTTTCTGGAGATAGTCGGTGACACCGGCTGTGATGGCTTCGCTGGCTATCTCCTCGCTTCCTTTCCCGGTAAAGAGGATAAACGGAATTTCAGGGTGGGTCTCCCTCACTCGTTCTAAGACGGCCAAACCGTCCAAACCCGGCATATCATAATCGCTCACGATACAGTCCACTGAACAGGTATCTGCTTCGAGAATCGCAAGTGCGTCACGGGGGTCGGTCTCGGTGCGAACGGTAAACGCGTCTTGCTCGCGCTCGAGGAAGGTCGCGACAAGATCAGCGAAGCTTGGGTCGTCCTCGATGTGTAGTATCTCGATGGGTTGTGAATCAGGAATAGCGTCGAGTCCAGATGGACTCCAACGTCACCGGTCATATTCTCCATTCGTATGCAACTGATAATGGTCTTCTGAGTTCGTTCGAGTCCGCGACCGGCCCTTCACACCGGAGAGGATGATTCTCAGCCACGTCTCCGCCGCTACAGGTCAATCTGGTGCTCACGTGCCGTTCGGGTGTTCTTTCACTTATTCGGCTGATGCCGTTACCAGAAACGTTTCTGGCCGGAGCGCTTCGAATTCGACTGTGAATCCATGCTGGCGGAGCGCGTTCGCCGTCTCGGTGGCGGAATACCGCTCGTCAACGGGTGGGCCGTGAGACCCACTTCCGGAAGCTGCCCAGTCCACGATAACGAGCGTCCCCTGTGAGGCGAGCACGCGACTGAGTTCGCTCAACGCCTGTTCGTTCGCGAACTCGTGGTAGGTCATCGTCGAGAACGCCGCGTCGAGACTGTCGGAATCGAGTGGGAGGTCGTCCACGCCACTCGTCACGAGGTCGACGTTCTCGGGGACGCCTTTCTCCCGGTAGTAGTCGTGCATCGCATCCTGAATGTCGACGGCGTACACGTGGTCGACAGTCGGTGCGACGTCGTCGGTGTAGAACCCGGTCCCGCTGCCCAGATCTGCGACCGTTTCGTCTCCATCTGGAGAGAGCGCCCAGAGGAGTTCCTCCGCGGAGAGGGACCGGTACCGTCGCTGTGCCTCTTCGAGTTTGTCAGCGCGGTCGGCGTCGAACGTGTGATGTCCCATCTTAGAGGTTCGCGAACGCCTCGTCGACGAGTTCGCCGGTGTCGGCGACGATGTCTGCCATCTCGTCGTCGTCGGACGCTATCCCGATGAGGCGGGCGATGCGCATGATGGAGACGTGATAGACGACCTGCTTGCCCGGTTCTTCTTCCCAAACGACGACGTTGCACGGCATCAGTGCACCGAGTTGGTTGTCGGTTGCGTCCAGCGCGCGGTCGGCGACTTCGGGGTTGCACGCCCCCAGCACGTAGTAGGGGTCGCGGCCGGCGTCGACCTTCTCGTTGAGCATCTCGGAGGGCGAGAACTCGACGGGGATGCCGAAACCCGCGTCCGTGAACACCTCGCGGACGTGTTCGATCGCTTCATCGTGGCTCATTTCGAGAGTTACCTGTTCTTCACCGATGTCCGCAGGGTCGATCTGGCTTGGGTCGATTGGGAGTGCCATTCGTGTACTATCTTGGGTCTTCAGGACAAAGTCTCTTCGGGTCTTCTTTCGCGAAAGCGGATTTCCGTGGAAAGAGTGGCTCCAGTATCTGATCGGCTATCGGAGTATTGTAGTATTCGGGAACAGCTTTAATCGTCTCTGTCTTCCTATTTTTAGATATGGTGGCCACGTCAGTGCGTGAGGACCTCGAGCGCGATCTGGGGTGCCTTGACCTCCTGGGCTGCATTCACGGACTCAACGAGCGGGATCAGGTGGTCTTTCAGCTGCTACAACAGGCAGAGGAGGGTCTTACCGTCGACGACGTCGCAGATCGAATGGATTGTGAACGTTCGACTGCGTATCGTTCGATATCTCGACTCCTTGAGGCCGGCGTGGTAGTTCAGGAGCAAGTAAACTACGAGCACGGAGGGTACTACTACGTGTATCGTTCGCGGACATCCGAGGAAGTTGCACACGCGCAGCGATTGCTCAACGATTGGTATGCGGCCATCGGACAGCTTATTCAGGAGTTCGAAGACCGGTACAGCCGGGACTTGGAGGATCGCGAGAAGGAGCCGATTGAGTCCTGTCTCTGACCCCTATCGTTCAAACCCGCACTGGGGCAGTATTGTGCGAGTTATACAAAATAAATGAGGCGGCGCGGTTCAAACGGACACCTAATGGCTGAAGATATCGAGGAGATCCGTCGACAGAAACTGGCGGAGCTTCGAAACAAGGCTGAAACGGGCGGTTCTGAGGCGTCCACCTCGAAGAGCCCGTCCGAACCGATCCATATCGACGGCGGCGCCGAGCTGTCAGAAACTGTCGCCGAGTACGGTCTCGTGCTAGCCGACTTCTATGCCGATTGGTGTGGTCCGTGCCAGATGCTCGAACCAATCGTCGAAACGATCGCGGCCGAGACCGATGCGACCGTAGCGAAGATCGACATCGACGCAAATCAGCAACTCGCCGCAGAGTACGGTGTCCAGGGGGTTCCGACCCTCGTCCTGTTCGCTGACGGCCAGCCGGCGGAACGACTCGTCGGAATGCAGGACGAAGCGCAGCTTCGCTCCGTGATTGAAGCGCACGCGTGAACCAACGATGACCGATGAGCCTACTGACGCGGATAACCGCTCACTGGGGGATATCGCTGAATCCCTCGAATCGACACTGAAGGCTGATCTCGGTGAGACGCTGGCCGGCCTGGCGTCCTACGAGGATGGCGAGTACGATGTCCTGTACCGAGACGAGGCGGCGTCCTCACAGTACGCAGCGTCGGATATCCGGGCGATTCTGGAGCACATTCAGCTGGAGGCGATCGGCACTGCAGTCTACGAGGAGTACCACGGAGAGTCGCTGCATGCGACCGTCCGCGTGTACGATACACTGGTCACCATCACCGTACCAGTCGAGGAGACGACCGGGCTCGTTGTCGTGGTACGGAATGATGACACACATGATCCGTATTCGATAATTGAGACAGTCGAAAACGCGGTCTAGGTGCCCATAGAGGGAGGTCTTGGAATTCTATTAGGACCACAACGTCTATCAGCCGATGCGAAGTGGTATTGTATATAGATGGACGAAGAGGGCAATATCACTCGGCGGAGAGCACTCATCGCCGGCGGCGCGGTGCTCGCGTTCGGTAGTGGTGTCGCCTACATGGGATCACGATCTGGTGCGAGCGGACAGCACTACGTCCCCGACACCACGCACGCTGGTTCCGGGACGACCGGATTCGACGTCGACCTCGACGGCCGCCCCATCGCCGGTGAACGCGACGCGCCGATAGACATCTACTACTGGACGGACTATCTGTGCCCGTTCTGCAAGCAGTTCGAGACGGAGACACTCCCAGAACTCGGCCGAGAGCACCTCGACACCGGCGACGCGCGCCTGGCCGTGCTGCCCTACCCGAACATCGGAGAATACTCCACGCCAGCGGCGGTCTGGGGGCGTTGCGTGTGGTCGCAGGTCGCCGACAGCGACCCGGACGCGTTCTGGAACTGGCACGCGGCGGTCTTCGCCGAACAGCCAGAGTCCGGCACGGATTGGGCCGACGACGAAACGTTCGCGGCGGTCACCGAACAGACAGCTGGCGTTGACCTGTCCGCGGTCGAGACCTGCCGTGAGGAACGCGGCGTGTCGATCCGGGAGCGAATCGAGCCGAACGTCGGCGTGGCCCGGGAGTCGAGAATCCAGGGGACGCCCGGGTTCGTACTCTACAACCGTGACTCCGGGGCGGCTGGAAAGCTCGTCGGCGCCCACCCCTACGAGAATTTCGCCGAGGCGATCGAGAAGGTGATGGAGGCGTGACCGGGAACCGCACCGCCACGAGTCGCGACTGGACTCGCGACCTCCGCGACGCGCTCGGCTATCCGCTCACGTCGGACGCCCGGTTGCTATCTACCGCCGTTGTGACACTCGCCACGTACGTCGTCTTGGTGTTGAGCTCATTCCCCCAGTTCTCGGTTCAGGTGCTTACGACCGACCTGACCGATGTCGGCTACGCGGTTACGGCGCTCACGCGCGAAGTGTATCTGACTACCGGCTACCTTGGGCTCGCGCTAGTCGCCACGTACGCCGTCCTGACCGGTGTCGCGGTAACCAACGCGCTCGCGCTGGTCCAGCGCGCACGTCGCCGGAGTGTGTCGACGATTGTCGGCGTACTCCCCGGACTGCTCGCCGCCGGCTGTGCGAGCTGTGGTGCGGGCGTGCTCGGCGCACTGGGCTTCGTCGGTGCGATGGCGGCGCTGCCGTTCGACGGCAACCTCCTTCGACTCGGCGGAATCGCCCTACTCCTCTTCTTCCTCGGTCGCGCAGGCGACCCACAAACGTGTTCGCTCGACGGAGGTGGGCGTGCATGACGGCGCTGCCGCGCCCGCGTCTGCTCCGGAGTGTCGGCGTGAGCATCGGAGTGTTTGTCCTGTTCGGGGCGGTGACCGGCCTGCTGCCGAACCCGGTCTACGTGCGGATGGTCTCTCGGACCCCGGCGGACTACCTGTTCCTCGTCGCGACCGCTGCCTTCGCCGGCGCGTTCGTCTACCAGCGCTCGCTAGCCGAGAAGCCAATTGGCGATCGATTCGCTGCCGGTGGAATCATCGGCGGATTCCTGGCGTTCGGCTGTCCGATCTGTAACGCCGTGTTGCTCGCGCTGTTCAGCTCGTCGGCGCTCATGACGTACTTCGACCCGATCCGCCCAATCCTCGGTGTCGTGAGCGTTGCGTGCTTCGCCGCGCTCTTGGTCTACCAGCGCCGGCGTTGCGAGGTGTGCTGACAGTGCGACCGACGGTCGTGACGACCCAAACGCACTTGGGCCAATCAGGCGAACAAGGGACTAATCGATGACTGGTTCGGACACGGAGGCGAGTTCGGAGGATGCGTCGACGCCGCCGTGGCGACTACTCGGTGTTGGCGGCGCGTTGAGTCTCTGCTGTCTCTTCGCGGCGCCGACGGCTGGTGCCGCGGCTGCCGGGGGAACGGCGGCTGCACTCGGTGGTGGGCTCGTCAGAATCGTCGTGACTGCGCTAACAGCTGGCGTGATTGGCGCCTTGTATTGGCTTTACTCTTCTGGTGATACCGACCAAAGCTGCGCGATACGAACACGACGTCGTTTGTGGCGAACTTGGTAACGGCCGGGATACGGGACGGAAACCAGGCTTCTGCACTGACGCTTGGCCATCACTGGCTCTCGCCGCTCTCGGTGGCAGGACCGCTCGACAGCAAACCCGCTCCTGAATGAGTAATGACACTCCTACCGAGTACGTGCGAGCCCACCGAGAGGAACTGGTCGCGCTCGCCCTCGACCTTCTCGCGGTTGAGACGTCGAACCCGCCCGGCGACACGCGCGAAATCGTCGACAGAATCGAACAATTCCTCGACCCGCTTCCGGTCGAAGTAGAGCGTTTTGCAGTCGGTCCAGCAAAGCCGAATCTGCTCGTTCGACTACCGGGTGAGTCTGACCATACACTGCTATTTAATGGCCACCGACACTGAGCCACCTGTCGACCTCCAATTCGCGTTCGTGAGTGACGAGGAAGTGGGTGGTGACGCCGGCTTGCCAGCGTTACTGAACGCTGGTGAGCTCGACGCTGACGCATGCGTGATTGGCGAGCCGACCTGCGAGGAAGGTCGCCACTCAGTCACAATCGCGGACCGGGGCAGCATTTGGCTGACGCTCGAAGCCAGCGGTGGGGGGGCCCACGGCTCCCGCCCAATACTCGGCGTCAATGCCATCGATCGGCTCTACGACGCCGTCGGGACGATGCGCGAACGGTTTGGCACCCAGCGACTCGAGATCGACGCTGACGTGGCTCCGATCGTCGAGGAGTCAGTCGAATACTACGCCCCCTCGATGGGTGAGGCCGCCGCCCGAGAGCTGTTCTGGTACCCCTCGATCAATCTCGGCGTCCTCGAGGGCGGGGACGCGATAAACACCGTCCCGCAGTCTGCGCACGCCGAAGTTGACGTGCGACTGACCGCAGGTGTCCACACGCCCGATGTGCTCGCGGAGATTCGGGAGTGCGTCGCCGACTGCGAAGGTATCACAATCGCCGACGTCTCCTGGAGCGTCGGTACGGCTGAAGCACCCGCCAGCCCACTCGTCGAAGCCGTCGCGTCGACTGCGGAGGAGGCCACAGGTGATCACGTCTTCCGGCGGAGCGCTACGGGTGGTGGTGACGCCAAGAAACTCCGGAATGCGGGCATCCCGACCGTAGAGTTCGCGCTCGGAACCGACACTGTTCACGCGCCGGATGAGTACGTTCCGGTCGACGTCCTCGTCGACAACGCCGTCGTCTACGCTCAGCTACCAATACGGTGGCAGTCCCAGCTCGGGTAGTAACCCCTCCAGGCACGGTTGTACCGGATTGCTTGGGCGGTGAGGGGAAGCCGTCGGGAAACACTTAGGTAATAGCATAGTGTATTTGTGGGTATGAAGAACAATATTGGTGCGGCAGACAGCCGAATCCGGATCGGTGGCGGGCTGGGTTTGGCGGCTGTCGGAGTGGCCTCACTCGGAGGGCTGCTTGGAGTTGGGACGGTGGTTGGCACAGTCCTGGCCCTGCTGGGTCTCGTTCTCGCCGGGACTGGCCTCGTTCGAGTCTGCCTCCTATATCGCCTGCTGGGAGTGGATACGTCGGGGTCCCGCTAGGGATGGAGCGCTTCCAGAACACCGGCCAACCCGACTGGGACTGGTGGAGCAAACTCTGGCCGACACCCGGCGCGACGCTCCGGGAACTCGGCGTCGAATCCGGCGAGTCGGTCGCCGAAGTCGGCTGTGGAAGCGGCTACTTTGCCCTTCCAGCTGCCCGAATTGCCGACCCTGAGCCTGTTTACGCTATCGACCTTGATGCGTCACTGCTCGGTGAACTCGATGATCTCGCTGAGCAGCAGGACATCGAGAACGTCGTTCCGACTCACGGTGACGCCCGGAACCTGACTGGGGTCCTCCCCGACTCAGTCAGCACGCTCGTCGTGGCAAACACGTTCCACGGCGTCGACGACCAGTCGGGGTTGGTCGAGCAGGCGTTCCGGGTGATCGAACCTGGCGGAAGCCTGATCATCGTCAACTGGCATGACCGCCCACGTGAAACGACGACTGTCGGAACCGAACCCCGCGGACCTCCGACGAAACTTCGGATGACGCCGAGAGAAACTGAAGAAGCCGTGCTTCCGGCCGCAGCGTTCACGCTCGACCGGCAGGTCGAGTTGCCGCCGTACCACTACGCGCTCGTGTTCGAGCGGTGAACGCTCCTCCTCTACGATTTCAATATTACCTCTCGGTCGCTCATTCCAGGCCTACAGATTTTCAGGAACTTGGAACTCGCACACAATACTAATATAGGACAGTTCCAACTGCCGCCTGTGAGCTCTCTATGACTGACATCGAGCCTGACGACACCGTCGATGCCAGAGGCGCAGCATGCCCCGGCCCGTTGATGGACCTCATCGGAAAGATTCGGAGCGCCGAGTCCGGGGACGTGATCCGACTGCTGAGCGACAACGACCAGTCGCTCACCGACGTCCCCGAGTGGGCCGAGGAAGCCGGCAACGAGCTACTCGCGGTCGAAGAGCTCGACGACCACAACGAGTTCTACGTGGAGAAAGCATGACTGAACACGTCGTTATCGTCGGCGGCGGGACCGGCGGCACCGTCCTCGCGAACGACCTCGCCGACCGACTCGAACCCGAACTCGACGCCGGTGACGTCCGAGTCACGCTCGTCAACGACGACCCCGACCACGTCTATAAGCCGGTCTGGCTGTACGTGCCGTTCGGCCAGCGCGAACCCGACGACGGCCGTCGCCCGCTCGACGACCTCGTCGACGACGCAATCGATCTCCGGATCGACCGCGTGTCCGACATCGACACCGAGGCCCAGCGGCTCCAGTTCCACGGGAGTGCCCCACCAGTCAGCTACGACTACCTCGTGCTGGCGACCGGCTCGACGTTGGAGCCCGACCAGATTCCGGGCCTCACGGAGGGCGGTCACAACTACTACAGCGAGTCGGGCGCGACCGACTTGCGCGACGAACTGTTGGAGTTCACCGAGGGTGACCTCGTGTTGAGCGTCATCGGGACGCCCCACGTGTCCGGCGGCACCACTCGAATTCGTCTTCATGGCCGACGACTGGCTCCGCGAGCGCGGCCTCCGCGAGGATGTCGATATCACGTATACGTATCCGATCCAACGCGTCCACGGCAACCCTCACATCGCCGAGTGGGCCCGCCCCATCATGGAGGAACGGGACATCCAGGTGGAGACGTTCTTCAACGCCGAGTCGGTCGACCCCGACGCGGAGACCATCACGTCGATGGAGGGGACCGAACTCGACTACGACCTCCTCGTGACGATTCCACCCCACGGCGGCATCGACCTGATCGAAGAGGCTGGGCTCGGCGACGACGGCTGGGTCGACGTCGACAAGCACACGCTCGAAGCAGAAGCTGCCGACAACGTCTACGCGCTCGGCGACACCGCCGACACCGGCGTCCCGAACGCGGGCAGCGTCGCCCACTACCAGGCCGGCGTCGTCGGGCAGCGCCTCGCCAGCGGGATTCGCGGCCGCCCGGCGACCGCGACCTACGACGGGAAGACGCTGTGCTTCATCGAGACGGGGATGGACGCGGCGTCGTTCGTCGAGTTCGACTACGAGAATCCGCCGTCGCCGGCGCCGCCCTCGGAGAAGCTCCACTGGTCGAAACTGGCGTACAACGAGTCCTACTGGCTCACCGCGCGGGGACTGCTCTGACCATGTCCGAGAACCAGGCTACCGCGCCGACCGACCTCGAAGCGGCGATCGAGCAGAACCCCGAGGCGGTCGCCGAGTTCGTGGAGCACCTCGACGCCGTCAACGAGCTACTGGACGTGCTCTCGCTGGGCGAGAGCGCGCTCGACGACGAGATGGTCCGCGAGCTCTCGGCCACGGGATCGACACTGGCAGAGTCTGCGGACGGGCTGGCGACCGACGAGACCGTGGCGCTGGCCGAAACGGTCGGGGAGAACGGCGACGACCTGCGGGAGGCCCTTGATACGTTGCTCGCGCTCCAGCAAAGCGGAACGCTCGACGACCTGGCCGAACTCGCGGAGGTAGGGTCGTTGGCGACCGCGGCGCTCGACGACGAGATGGTCACGTCATTGGCCGGTACCGGTGCTGCGGTCGGCGAGGTCGCGCAGACGGCCGCTGACGACGATACTCGTGATGGCATCCAAACGCTGCTGGAGAGTGTCGGTGAGGCGGAGCAGAGCTCCCCCGAGCAGGTCGGGGCCGTTGGTCTGCTTCGCGGATTACGTGATCCGGATGTTCAGTACGGGTTGGGCTATTTGCTGGCGCTTGCAGGCGCGCTCGGCCGTGCGCAATCCACGGAGAAGTCACACTAACCGCTCTCTCCGAGGCGGGCCACTTTCCCGGTCGATGTAGACGGGGAGTGACCGTACCGTATTGTATTGTGTGGCAGGCCCAAGACTATTAAACACCGGGTGCGTAGAGGCTGGTAATGGCAACGCAGACAGCGAAGACGGACCGCGTGGTTTCGCTTGATGACGACGACCTCGAAACGGTCGTCGAAGACAGTAGCGTCGCGCTCGTGGAGTTCTACACGGAGTGGTGTGGCACCTGCAAGCGGATGAAGCCGGTTCTCGAAGCCCTCGCGGAAGACACTGACGCGACGGTGCTGACGATCGACATCGAGTCGAACCTCGAGACGGCGATCGAGTTCGGTGCCCAGAGCACGCCCACGTTCGTCCTCTTCGCCGACGGGAAACCGGTGAAACAGCTTCGCGGCGGCCAGAACGAACAGACGCTCCGCGACCTGATTGCCCGGTATCGGGACTAACTCACCGACAACGAGATGAACCCGAGAGAACTTCGCGCCGACACGCCCGCGCTGCACGAGGACGTCTACCTGAATTTCGGCGCTCACGGGCCGAGTCCACGGTACGTTGTCGAGGCTGCTGACGAGTTCGTACGGTCACACGAGTACGAGACGAGCACGCGAAACGACCCCTACGAGGTGGCGTTCGAGGCCTACGACCGCGTGCGGGAGCGCGTCGCCACCTTCGTCGGTGCGGACGACGACGAGATCGCGCTCACGGAGAGCACGACTGCGGGCATCAACGCTGTCGCGACCGCCATCGACTGGGAGCCCGGTGACACCGTCGTTCGAACCGACCTCGAACACCCGGCCGGGACGCTCCCGTGGCAACGCCTAGAACAGGAGGGTGTCGAGGTTCGCGTCGTCGAGACAGAGAACGGTCGCGTCGACCTCGACGCCTTCGCCGAGGTAGTCGAGGACGCGCGCCTAGCCTGTTTCAGCGCGGTGACGTGGACGCACGGCACCCAGTTGCCCGTCGCCGACCTCGTCGACATCGCTCACGAGGCTGGTGCGTTCACGCTCGTCGACGCTGTCCAGGTGCCTGGACAGCTCCCGATGGACGTCGGCGAGTGGGGTGCGGACGCCGTCGCGGCGGCCGGTCACAAGTGGCTGCTGGGACTGTGGGGCGGCGGCTTCCTCTACGTCGACCGGACAGCTGCTGACTCCTCCTACCCACCACAGTTGGATACCGAAGCGTCGAGACGCCGACTGCAGACCCCTACGAGTTCGCAGCTGGCGCCCGCCGATTCGAGGTCGGCTCGGCGAACCCGGCTCCACACGTCGCCCTAGCGGAAGCCATCGAGGCGATCGACGAAGTTGGAGTCGACCGTATCGCTGCCCGAATCCAGGAATTGGCCGGTCGGCTGGCCGATGGGGTTCCCGACGACCGGCTTCTCAGTCCTGCAGACCCCGAGTCGGGACTCGTGACAATCGACGTGGACGACCCCGAAGCGACGGTCGACCGACTCGCGTCGGAGGGAATCGTGGTTCGCGACCTGCCGACGCCGGACGCTGTCCGCGCGTCGGTCCACGGGGTCAACACTCACGCTGAGCTCGAGCGGCTGCTGGACGCACTCGAAATGGAGTGGACCTGACGCGACCGCTGTTCTCCGCTGCCTCCCGCTACGACACTCCCTCCGCGTCTACTCGTTGAACTCGGATGGCGCTCCTGGAGTGGCCGTCGGGGGGATTCCGCTATCGAAAAGAAATTCTGTCTGCTTCAGTCGACCTGCACGCGACCACTGTTGTCGACGACGATGTCGTGACCTCGATACGCGAATCGAACTTCGAGGTCAGACGCCGTTGAATCCTCGACCAACGTTTCGAGCGCATCCGGATCGACGACCTCGGCTAGCGGCGGATCGAGTGTGACTGGCTCGACGCCCTCTGCCTCCGCGACGGCATCGACAATCTGGGGAATCGGATTCTCGAGTTTGTTCATCTGAGTTTAGACGAGGAGCTGGATGTCGGCGTCGGCCATGTCTTGGAGGGCGGTCGCCGCGCCGACGCCCGTGGTGACACCGTCGTAGAAGTCGTCCTCGTCGTAGTCCATGAGGTCGATGGTCATCTGACAGGCCTGGAACTCGACGCCCATGTCGAGGCTCGTCTCGATGAGCTCCTCGATGGTGGCGGTGTCGTTGTCCGAGATCTTCTTCTCCATCATCTTCGTCGTCACGCGGTCCATGCCCGGGAGTGCCGCGACGGCGTTCGGGACAGGCATGTTGGGGTTGCCGACGGAGCTGAGTTTGAGGTTCTTCGAGCGCTCCTCGTGGAGGATGTCCAGCCCCCAGAACGTGTGGAAGACGGTCACCTCGTAGCCGAACGCGGCCGCGGTGCTAGCGAGGATGAGCGGCGGGTACGCCATGTCCAGCGTGCCCTTCGTCGCGATGATGCTCATCTTCTTGCCTTCGTCCTCGCTCGTGGCTTCGGCGAGCGCGTCCTCAAGTTCGTCGACGCGCGCGGCCAGTTCCGCACGCGAGGGCGCGTCGTCGGCCGGCGCGTCGGGTGTGTCCGTACTCATCGTTACTCCGTCTTGCGGACGTAGTGTTTGTACACGTCGTCGCCCTCCTCCTGCTCGACGAGCTCGACGCCCTCGGTTCCGGCCGCCCAGCCGTCGATGTCGCTCATGCTTCCGGGGTCGGTCGCCAGCACTTCGAGGACTTCACCCTCCGAGAGCTCGTCGATGGCCGACTTCGCTTTCACCACTGGCATGGGACACGATGCACCTTTCACGTCTAGCGTCTCCGTAATGTCGAATTCAGCACTCATGGTTATCTGCTCCGTTTGTCTGTATTGGAGCTATCGCACAATACCCTCCACCCAAGTAAAAGATTGTCGGTTCTTGGGAATACTCCAACAACCCGATAGCGGGAGGCCCTCTACATTTCGGCCTATATGCCTTATTCCGGGCGGTTGAGGGAAAACAGGCCGTCTATACCTCGGGTCAGTATTGTGTAGTTGGGGAACTTCTATGCAAATGCTTTTGTACGTCCACCCAGTAGAAACGACTGCACAACATGAACGCCGATGACTTCCCGACTCCGGATGCCGATGTCGAAACCGTCGACCCGGAGACGCTGAAGGATCGTATCGACGCCGGCGAGGACGTCACACTCCTCGACGCGCGTGCAATCAGACTACGAGGAGTGGCGTATCGACGGCGAAAACGTCACGTCGATCAACATCCCGTACTTCGAGTTCCTTGAGGACGACATCGACGAGGACGTCCTCGAGCAGATCCCCGACGACCGCGAAGTGACCGTCCTGTGTGCGAAGGGCGGCGCCAGCGAGTTCGTCGCGGGCACGCTCGCCGAGCGCGGCTACGACGTGAACCACCTCGAGGACGGGATGAACGGCTGGGCGAGTATCTACGAGGCCGTCGAGGTAGAGCGCTACGACGGCGCCGGCACGCTCCTCCAGTACCAGCGCCCCTCCTCGGGCTGTCTCGGCTACCTCCTCTACGACGACGGCGAAGCCGCGATTATCGACCCGCTGCGGGCGTTCACCGACCGCTACCTCGACGACGCCGACGACCTCGGCGTCGACCTGCAGTACGCGCTGGACACGCACGTTCACGCCGACCACATCTCGGGCGTGCGGAATCTGGACGCGGAGGGCGTCGAGGGCGTCATCCCCGAGGCCGCCGTCGACCGTGGCGTCACGTACGCGGACGAACTGACCACGGCCGCGGACGGCGACACCTTCACGGTCGGCGACGCGACCATCGAGGCGGTCTACACGCCCGGCCACACGACCGGGATGACCTCCTACCTCGTCGACGACAGCCTGCTCGCGACCGGCGACGGGCTGTTCGTCGAGAGCGTCGCCCGCCCGGACCTCGAGGAGGGTGACGACGGCGCCCCCGAGGCCGCGAGCATGCTCTACGAGTCACTGCAGGAGCGCGTCCTCTCCCTGCCCGACGACACGCTCGTCGGCGGGGCCCACTTCAGCGACGCCGCCGAGCCCGCTGCCGACGGCACCTACACCGCCCCCATCGGCGAGCTCGTCGACGAGATGGACGCGCTCACGATGGACGAGGAAGAGTTCGTCGAGCTGATCCTCTCGGACGCCACCGCGGCCGGCCAACTACGAGGACATCATCGCGACGAACCTCGGACAGAACGCCGTCGATGACGAGGAAGCGTTCACGCTCGAACTCGGGCCGAACAACTGCGCAGCCAGCCAAGACTCGCTCGCGGGTGACTAACGACGCCGATGGTCACTGATCCAGTACTGCTCCAGACGGCCGCCGACCTGTTCCCGAACGGGATTAGTCGGTACGCCGTCGGCGGACTGCTCGTCGGGCTCGGCACCGTTCTGATTTACATCGGGACGGGTATCCCAGCCGGGGCGAGTACGTTCCTGGAGTCGACGCTGTCGTACGTGTCCGACCAGTCCCGCTTCCAGCAGTACGTCGGCTCGCGTGACTGGCGGGTCGTGTTCACGGCCGGCATCATCCTCGGCGGGCTGGCGTTCGCGGCGACGTTCCAGTCCGGACTGGTCACGAGTTCGCTGTACGAACCCGGGACGACCGGCCAGCTGTACGAGGTTGCCGGGGTGACGCTCTGGATGACAGAGGTGCAGCCGTGGCGGCTGTTCCTCGGCGGCATCTTGGTCGGCATCGGAACCCGAATCGGCAAGGGCTGTACGTCCGGGCACGGCGTCTGTGGCGTCGGTTCGGCCTCGAAGACGTCGCTGATCGGGGTGGTGACGTTCCTGACCGTCGCCATCGGGACCGCACAGGTCGTCGCCGCGCTGGGGGTGAGCCACGAGTGACCGCCATCCGCTGTTCAAGCCGTTGATCTTCGTCGGCGGCATCGTGTTCGGGTTCGGGCTCGGGTTCAGCCACATGGCGCGGCCAGAGGTTGTGCTGAACTTCCTCCAGTTCGACGATTTCGGCCTCCCGTTCGTGATGTTCGGGGCCGCTATCGTCTCCGGGGTCGCGTTCGCGCTGCTGCCACGGATCCGGGATGCCGCACCCCTTACAGGTGACCCCTACGAGCGGCGCCTGAAACCGTTCGACCGGAACGTCCTGGTCGGCGGCGCCGTCTTCGGTGTCGGCTGGGGGCTGTCCGGCATCTGTCCGGGCGCCGCGTACGCAAGCCTCGGTGTCGGCAACATCACGATTCTCTGGGCGCTCGCCGGGATGTTCCTCGGCGCGTACGCCCAGGGCTACTGGCGGAGCCGCAGCCAGGCACGTGACACCGCCGTAACGGGCGCAGACTAACTCACTTCTATGGACCCCGCTCTCATCGCCCTCTTCGTCGGTGCAGCGCTCGCCAGCCTGTTCATGGCGTGGGTCATCGGCGCCGGCTCGAGCGGCGCAACACCGTACGCCCCTGCTGTCGGCGCGAACGCCATCGGGACGATGCGGGCTGCGTTCCTCGTCGGCATGTTCGGCTTCGCCGGCGCCGTCACGCAGGGAGGGAACGTCTCGGAAGCCATCGGGAGCGGCCTCGTCGGCGGCATCAGCCTGCCGATCGCCGGCGTCATCCTCGTGCTCGTGTTGGGCGCGGGGCTGATGGCGGTCGGTATCACGACCGGCTATCCGATCGCGACGGCGTTCACCGTGACCGGCGCCGTCATCGGTGTCGGCCTCGCCCTCGGTGGCACGCCGGTCTGGCCGAAGTACCGCCAGATCGCCGCCGTCTGGATGTTGACGCCGTTCGTCGGTGGTGGTATCGCGTTCACAATCGCGAGCCTCCTCCCGCGTCCCGATGTCCCCGAGCGGTACAGCATTCCTGTCCTCGCCGGCCTTGTCGGAGCCGTCCTTATGAACGTCCAGTTCAGCTTCCTGGGTGAGGGGGGCACGTCAGGAACACTCCGCGGTTTCGGACAGCAGGTGCTCGTAGTTGACGGGCTCACCTCGGCAGTCAGTATTACCGGCTTCGCAGCGCTGGCCGTCGCGGCTGTCGTCTGGTGGGACGTCAGCCGTGACGAACGCGGCGGCCTGCGGAGGGTGCTGCTGGCGCTCGGGTCACTCGTGGCGTTCTCCGCGGGCGGGAGCCAGGTCGGGCTCGCCGTCGGGCCGTTGTTGCCGCTGCTCGACGAGGTCGGGATGGTTTCGACGTTCGCCGTGCTCGTCGGCGGCGGCCTTGGAATGCTTGTCGGCTCGTGGACGGGAGCGCCGCGAATGATTAAGTCGCTCGCCCAGGACTACTCGTCGCTCGGCCCGCGGCGTTCCATCTCGGCGCTCGTGCCGTCGTTCTTGATCGCCCAGCTGGCAGTGCTGCTTGGCGTCCCGGTCTCGTTCAACGAGATCGTCGTCAGCGCCATCATCGGAAGCGGTGCCGCCGTTGGTGGTCGGGAAGCTGTGGATGCCAGAAAAATTCTCCTGACAGTTGGGGCGTGGGCAGGGTCGTTCCTCCTCTCGTTCGCGCTCGCGTACGGCACTGCGTTCCTCCTACTGTAACCCACAAATGAACCTACTGAACTCAAGAACCAATGATTACGACAACTGAACTCGAACAAGGAATCCGCGAACACCTCGGGCAGTTCTCGCTGCACGTCCTGCTCGTCTTCGCGACTGGGCTGACAATCGGCTCCGAACGGACCGTCGTACCCGTGCTGGGGGAGGACGTCCTCGGCGTCGAGTCGTTCCTCGTGATCGGCTCCTTCGTCGTGTCCTTTGGCGTCGTGAAGTCGATCCTCAATCTCTACGCCGGCAAGTGGGGTGAGGAGTACGGTCGCAAACCCGTCCTCATCGCTGGGTGGGCAACAGCGCTTCCTCTACCGATTATTCTCATCTTCGCCCCGAGCTGGGGTTGGATCACGGTGGGGAACATTTTGCTGGGAATCAACCAGGCGTTGACCTGGAGTATGGCGATCAACGCGAAGATCGACCTCGCAAGTCCCGACCAGCGCGGTCTTGCGGTCGGCATCGACGAGGCGTTCGGCTACACTGGCGTCGCCGTCGGCGCTTGGGTCACGGGCGTCATCGCCGGCCAGTGGAGTCTACGGCCTGAACCGTTCTACTTCCTCGGCGTCGTCGTCGTGCTGGCGTTCCTCATTTCGATCTTCCTGATTAAGGAAACCGTTCAGTATGCGCAGGTCGAGGGTGACGACGACCATCACGACGCGAACCTCCCGTTGATGAGGTGCTGAAGCGCGCGACGTACGGCGACCGGACGCTGTTCGCAGCGGCGCAGGCCGGCCACATCGAGAACTTCGTCGACACGCTGTTCTGGATTGCCGTCCCGCTTTATTTAGTGAGCCAAGGGCTCGGTATCGCAGCGGTCGGGGTCATCGTCGGGGTCCACAGCGCGATGTACTTCCTCCAGATTGCGACCGGCGGGCTCGCGGACCGCATCGGTCGCCGCCCGCCCGTCATCGCCGGGATGTTCCTCGCAGGCGCAGGCGTCCTCGGGATGGTGCTCGTCGATAGTTACCTCCCGTGGGCCGTGCTGGCTGGCGTCTCCGGTCTAGGGATGGCGCTGCTGTACCCCAACCTAATGACGGTCCCGAGCGACGCAGCCCATCCGACGTGGCGCTCGGCGGGCATGGGCGTCTACCGGATGTGGCGGGACTCCGGCTACGCCGTCGGCGCGGTCCTGATCGGATTCTCGATGGAGTTCGTGAACGTTGAAGCCGCGTTTTATCTGACCGCTGGTCTGATGTTCGTGTCCGGCGCTGTGGTGTATCTCTGGATGGAGGAGACCCATCCCGAGTTCGGTACTCACGAGCCACCCGCGCCTGCGGCATCCGATTGATAACTGAACTGTCGAAAGCTCTCTCCCTCTCTTTCGACGGTATCTACGATTTCCTCCGCACCCTCACTTTGCTGTTTACCTACTCGTGTTGCATCGATAAGTTATGGAGCACTACCGGAAATAGTATTGTGCAGTCGTCCCAAAAGCGTTAATACACGCTGTCGGCTACGGGTGAATGTGCAGAAAAGTATGATTCGCACAAATCTGTCTCGAGGAGGTGGGGCGCGGAGATGATCGACACGCTGTCGCTCCCTTCGACCGTACAAGCAGCTGGACTGATCGGCGCCGTGTTGCTCGAAGCGATGGTCCTCCACGTCGGCTACGGCGTCGTTACGAAGGCGCTCGGTCCGAACGTGAAGCGAGCGCTCGGAGGTGAGTAAGCTGTGGAACTGCTTGGGATGAGTCTGCTGCTCGTTGGCTTCTTTGTCGGATTCGGGCTGCTCATCGGTATCCTGTTCGGATTCTTCGGGATGGGCGGGTCGTTCCTTGTCACGCCCGCCCTCCTCGTGATGGGCTACCCGTCGCGGGTCGCCGTCGGTAGCGGGCTCGCGTTCGTGTTCGGGACGAGCGTCATCGGCGCGCTCCGCCACCGGGACCACGGCCACGTCGACTACAAACTCGCAGTCATCATGACCGTCGCGATGACGCTCGGCATCGAAGCCGGCAAGCGCGTCGTCGACGCCCTCCACGCGGCAGGCAACGCCGACCTCGTCATCAGCGTCGCGTACGTCGGCCTGCTCGCAACAGTTGGCCTGTTCACGCTGCGCGACGCCCGCGCTACGGGGACGTCCTCGACGAGCGTCGACCTCTCAGAGCGCGTGCAGGCACTGGAAATCCCGCCGATGGTGACGCTCCGCGGTGACGTCCGTGTGTCGGCGAGTATCATCTTCGGCATCGGACTGGTCGTCGGTATCCTCTCCGGGCTCCTAGGCGTCGGCGGGGGCTTCTTGCTGATGCCCGCGATGATGTACGGGCTGGGCGTACCGGCTGCCATCGCCGTCGGGACGGACATCCTCCAAATCACGATTTCGGGTGCTTTCGGCGCGTTCGTCTACGCCCGGGACGGGTTCGTCGCGATTCCCGTCGTGGCGACGTTGCTCGCCGGCAGCGCGCTCGGTGCGCGCATCGGCGCGGGCGTCTCGAACCTCGTCGACGAGGACGACATTAAGGGGTACTTCGCGACGATGCTACTCGCAGGTAGCGTCGCTGTCGCCGCCAAACGCGTCGGCACCGCCTTAGACATCGGCGTACTCAACACCGTGAGTATCGTGCTCATCTTCGGCGCGACCGTCGTCGTGAGTGGTGCGATCCTGTTGGCTGCGGTGTGCGAGCTTCGCGACGACAACACTGGCTTCTGGTGCCGGCTTTCGGCGACGTAACTCTCTGCCGCGGAGTCTCATCATCGGTTCTCAGTCCACTATAGCACGAAATTGTGCAATCCATACAAAAATCTTATAACCGCACAGCCCCTACGACTCAGTGATACTAATGCCAGATTCGATGTCTGAACAACTCCGCAGTGGCGTGGAGTGCGAGGGGCTGCTGGAGTGCTTCCACGGCCTAAAAGAGCTCGACAAGGAGTGCTTCCAGGCGCTCGTCGAGGCCGAAGAACCGCTGACCGTCGACGAGATCGCCGACGCAGTCGATCGTGAGCGCTCAACGGCCTACCGTGCCGTCCAACGGCTGCTGCAGACCGGTTTCATCGAGAAAGACCAGATCAACTACGACCAGGGTGGCTACTACCACGTCTACTCGCCGACTGACCCCTCCAAGATCGCCGATGACATGCAGCGCCTGCTCAACGACTGGTACGCGAAGATGGGGCAGCTTATCCAGGAGTTCGAAACCAAGTACGAACAAACCGAAACTGCGGCTCCTGCAGCCGAAAGCTAACGCTCTACTTCTCTCTATCTCTGGTTCTAAGACTCCCATCGGGAGCAGAATTTTGCGCGGTCTCGGGTTCCGATCGGTATTTCGGGTGATGGGCTGTATTGGGTAGTATTGTATATATCTCCCAAAACCCTTAATTAGCGCTGGTGCATACGTACTGGTGATGGCAACTGATACTGCATCCGACGCTGGCACCGCGTCCACAAATGAACCGCTCCACGTCGACGGGCAGTCCGAGCTCGACGACATCGTCGCAGAGAACGACGTCGTCCTCACGGACTTCTACGCCGACTGGTGTGGGCCGTGCCAGATGCTCGAACCGACTGTCGAGACGCTCGCCGCCGATACCGACGCGACCGTCGCAAAGGTTGACGTCGACGCCAACCAGCAGCTCGCTGCTGCCTACGGCGTTCAGGGCGTTCCCACGCTGATCCTGTTCGCCGATGGTGAACAGGTCGAGGAAATTGTCGGTCTCCAAGGCGAAGACCAACTCCGAACGCTCATCGAGACCTACACCGAGTAAATGACTCAGGATATCCACGACCTCGTTATCGCCGGCTCGGGAGTAGCCGGCCTTTCAGCGGCGGTCTACGCTGCGCGGGCCGACCTCGACCCCCTCGTCCTCGAGGGCGACGAGCCTGGCGGCCAGCTCACGCTGACGACCGACGTCGAGAACTATCTTGGCTTCCCCGACGGCGTCGGCGGCATGGACCTCGTCCAGCGCGGCAAAGAGCAGGCCGAGCAGTTCGGCGCGCAGTTCGAACACGGTCGCATCGAGGACGCGGACCTGGACGGCCAGCCGCTGGAGCTATCGCTGTCGACCGGCGACACGGTCTACACGCGGTCGCTGATCGTCGCGACCGGCGCGAGCGCGCGCTGGGTCGGCGCCGAGAACGAAGACGACCTGATGGGGCACGGGCTGTCGACGTGTGCGACCTGTGACGGCGCGTTCCACCGCGGCGACGACGTGCTCGTCGTCGGTGGCGGCGACAGCGCCATGGAGGAGGCGCTGTTCCTCACGAAGTTCGCCGACTCCGTGACGGTCGTTCACCGCCGCGAGGAGCTGCGTGCGTCCGAGATCATGGCCGACCGTGCTCGCGAACACGACGACATTCGGTTCCGCTGGAACACGGAACTCGAAGCTATCCACGGCTCGCAAGCGGAGGGCGTTACCGGCGCCACGCTCGTGTCCCATCCCGAGGGCTATCCCAGAGAGAAGGCCGAGTCCGGAGTCGACGTGGAACGGGAGACCGTCGATGTCGGCGGCGTGTTCTACGGCGTCGGCCACACGCCGAACACGCAGTTCCTCGACGGCACCGGCGTCGAACGGGACGAGCGGCTACGTCTTCACGCAGACGGACGACGCTGGGCGGCCCACAGCCCAGACGGCCGTCGATGGGGTGTTCGCTGCTGGCGACGTTGCTGATCCCCGCTACCGACAGGCGATCACTTCCGCTGGCACCGGGAGCACGCCTGCCCTGACGCCGAGGAGTTCCTCCGAGACACTCCATAACGCAGGCGAATCGACCGCTACTGCGATATCCCGTCCGGAACAATCTGCACCGTGACCTCCAAATTAACAACCACAATCGCTCGCGGTACTGTTGGCTCCATCCAGTGAGTGCATTTACTGGGATCGCCACAGCACAGGCCGGCAGTGGTCACTCCGGTGGGATGGGTGGAATGGGCGGCGGAATGGGTGGCTTCGGCTGGTGGCCACTTCTCTGGTCACTCATTCTACTGAGTGTGCTTCTTGTTGGCTATGGGGTTTACACACGGGCGTACCCCGGCTAATGAGCAAACTCATACGGATACTGCACTGTCGACGCTACGTTCCCGGTACGCTCGTGGAGAGCTCTCCGAGGAGGAATTCGAAGAGCGTCGTCGCCGACTTGAGGAGTAATTTGAGGACAACCGTCCAACCAAATCCGCCTCTTGTGATGACTACTGTTCCTTATTCGAAGGACGCGATGAGTAGCCTTCGACGACGTCGACGAGTTCTTCTGGCGTTCGACTGAGCACCTCAAACGGTCACGAACCACCCCCGAATCACCCGACTCCTACGCGGCAGGATAGAACGTTGACTCACTTGGTGTCGAGCGCGTAAAAGCGACCGACGACGTTGCTAGACGCCTCTGCCTCGGCGTCGCGTTCGACCGCTCAGTGTCATCGACAACGCTGAAGTAAAGCAGGGCGTGCGTGTTCTCGTGGATCCGCGTCCGCCCAAGGTCGGCAACGTTCTTACGATCACGCACCTCGACGAACGGTTGGACGCCGAGTTAGCGGCTCGATGCC